>NZ_JBEPBF010000012.1:0-116666 GCF_040298985.1 Streptomyces sp. NPDC001093
GCTCACAGAAGTCGACGCTTCCGGCGGGGAGAGTGCTCACCTGCTGGCGGCTACGGCACCGAGTCTCTACGACCCGGCAGGTCCCATTAGGCGGGGACGGCCTCCCGCCCATCGAGGGTCCAGGCAGGCCAGGCCGATCTCGTTGAACCGGTGGATCACCTCCCGCACCGTGTCCTCGTCGGCCTGGACCAGCTGGGCGATCACCGGGACCCGGTTGCCGCCGGCCGAAGCGAGCAGCATCATCGCCCGGCGGTAGCGCACCGAACTGGTGCTGCCCCGGCGCACGATCTGCTGCAGCTTCTGCCCCTCCTGGTCAGTCAACCTACGCACACGGACAGGCTCAGCCACTACACCCCCGGCAGTCCGACGGACGTCTCCGGACATCCAACCGCGGGAACCACTACCCCGGCCAACCTTCCCGGTCAGAGCACTAGCCACGGTCGGCGAACTCGCCGTCGAATTATCCGTCTTGGAAGCGGTCGGCGACGGTGATGCGCAGGCCCGGCCTGTGCCTTTGCCGGCCGGCTAGAGGTCGAGGACGACTTCGGTGGTCGGCGCGCTGCAGCAGACGAGGATGGTGCCGGCTTCGGGGAGTTCGAGGGGTGGGGTGGTGTAGGTGATGTCGCCTGACACAAGGTGGGTGATGCAGGTGTGGCAGACGCCCGTGCGGCAGGACCAGCGGGTGGGGATGTCACAGGCTTCGGCGAGATCGAGGAGGGACGCGTGGGCGGGTGACCACGGGGTCGTGATGCCGCTGCGGGCGAAGGTGATGAGGGGGCCGGTGCCCGGTGGACCTGATGGTTGGTGCGGCCGCACCACGGCGGTGGGGGTGACGCCGGGGTTGATGGCCGGGAGGGCGCTGAACTGTTCCGTATGGATCCGCTCGGGGCGCAGACCATGATCGCGCAGGAAGCCACCGACGTCGTCCATGAAGGCGGGTGGTCCGCACAGGTAGGCGTCGGCGTCGGTGGGGATGCCCATGGCCGTGAGTGATCGTGCGGTCGGGCGGCCCTGGGTGATGTAGAGCTCGCCGGGATGCGGGGTTTCGGAGGTGTAGTAGATGTGCTCGTGGGCGTTGGGGAGTTGCGCCAGAAGGGCGTGGCTCTCCTCCGCGAAAGCGTGGTGGGCGCGGTCGTGGGCGGTATGGATCCACCAGACAGGGCGTGCGTCTGTTGTGGCGGCGAGTCGGTGGAGCATGGCGAGCACGGGGGTGGCACCGATCCCTGCGGAGATCAGGAGGATCGGGCGGGTGCTTTCTTGGAGTACGAATGTCCCGCGGGGGCTGGCGATGTCCACGAGGTCCCCGGGGCGGAGCGTGGCATGGATATAGCTGCTGACTTTCCCGTGGGGCTCGTGCTTGACGCTGATGCGGTAGGTGTCGGCTGTGCGTGCGGAGGAGAGTGAGTAGCTGCGCACTGCGGGGGCGGCATCGCCGACGGCGAGGCGGACGGACAGGTACTGGCCCGGACGGGCTTCGGGCAAGGGTGTGCCATCAGTGGCGGCGAGGTAGATCGACGAGACGGTGGGGGTCTCAGGGACGATGCGGGCGATGCGCATGGTCTTGAACCCCGGCCATTGCGGCTCTTGTCTGGGCTGCTGGCAGCTGGCACGTTCGCCCGGCCATCCCGGTTCCTGTTCAGGCTGCTGGGCGGCGGCGAGTTCGCGGAAGGACTGCTGCCATCCGGGGCTGAGAGCGGGGATGTTCAGTGCTTTACGCAGCTTCGCGGGGTCGCGACCGGGGAGGTAGAGCAGCGCGTCGATCTCGGCAACGCTGAGTTGTTCGGGACCTTTGCGGATGAGGCTGATCTCATCGCCGGCTTCGACGCGCCCCTCGGTGAGGACGCGCAGGTAAAAGCCGGGTCGGTGGTGGGCGACCAGCAAGGAGGCCATGGTCGGTTCGCCCAGGCGCATGCCGACCCGGTAGCAGGTGACGCGCGGCTGGGTAACTTCGAATTCGGCTTCGCCGATGCGGTACCGGTCGCCGATGGACACTTCGTCGTCGGGCAGACCGTCGACAGTGAAGTTCTCCCCGAAGATCCCGAAGGCCAGGTCGTCGCGACCGAGTTGCTTTTGCCAGTACTGATAGGACTGCAACTGGTAGACGAGAACGGCTCGAATTTCCCCGCCATGCCCGGCCAGATCTCCTTGACCGTCTCCATCGACGTTCAGCCGCCGGACCATGCGGGGGCCCTGGACGGGGGCCTTCCAGGCTCCGGTGTGGACAGTCCTTCCCTGCCAGGGGACGTCTCTGGGCATGCCTACGTTCACGGACAGCAGCGTCGCCATTGCGGACCTCCTGCGGGCCGGCCGGCCGGGTCAGCCCCTCACAGCCCCGTGATCTGTGCGCTGGGACCGATCCTAGTTCCCGTGCCGGGGCCGCCGCGATTCCGTGATCACGAATCGTTTGGTGCATTCGCTGAGATTCGGACGCAGGGACCGGCGCGGAAGGCCATGTCCACTCGTTTTCCCGGGCGGATCGTCCATGCCGTGCACGCTCGGTGGCGGGGCTGTGCCGTGCTGCACCAGAATAATCAAATGGAGTACAAGCTCGAGGTCGTCATCCTGCCTGTGAGCGATGTCGACTGCTCTTTGGCCTTGAGCCTTTTCCGAGCCGGCGGTGCTGACCGTGTGCTGGACACGCATGCGCGACGACGAAGCTCCTGGTAGACGGGTTCTCGACCAAGATCACCCGTGTCTGCCAGCGACTGCTTGTTGGCCATGGCGACGATCACGCGGGCCATTGCACGTCCGTTGTCGGTGAGGAGATCCAGGGTGCCGGTGATGTCGATGATCGGCCGGTGGTAGTGCTCCACGGTCTGGATCGCGTCTTCCTGTTGTCTACAGTATGGAATGCCGCTCAGCAAGGGTTCGCGCGGCGACCGTTGAGCGCCTCCCGGAGACCGTTCACCGCATACGGTCGACCGTGCCCTTCTCAACTCCCGTCGCTCGCCCTACCGTCCGCGGGCATGAGCCCCCCTCTCGCACCCCCGGGCTGGAGCCGCTGGCTCGTCCCGCCCGCCGCCCTCTCCGTCCATCTGTCCATCGGACAGGCCTACGCCTGGAGCGTGTTCAAACCGCCGCTGGAATCCGCGCTCCATCTCGACGGCACCCAGAGCGCGTTGCCCTTCCAGCTCGCGATCGTGATGCTCGGTCTGTCCGCCGCGTTCGGCGGCACGCTCGTGGAGCGCAACGGGCCGCGCTGGGCCATGACCGTCGCCCTCGTCTGCTTCTCCTCCGGCTTCCTGATCTCCGCGCTCGGCGCCCAGACGAAGCAGTACTGGCTGATCGTCCTCGGCTACGGTTTCGTCGGCGGGATCGGCCTCGGCATCGGCTACATCTCGCCCGTCTCCACCCTGATCAAGTGGTTCCCGGACCGGCCCGGCATGGCCACCGGCATCGCCATCATGGGCTTCGGCGGCGGCGCCCTGATCGCCTCGCCCTGGTCCGCGCAGATGCTCGCCTCCTTCGGCACCGGCCACTCCGGGATCGCCCTCGCGTTCCTGGTGCACGGACTGTCGTACGCCCTGTTCATGACGCTCGGCGTGCTCCTCGTGCGCGTGCCACGCGCGGACACACCCGGCGCGAGCGCGAGCGGGCCGAGCTCCGCCGACGGCGTGCAGGTGTCCGCCCGCAGCGCGGTGCGCACGCCGCAGTTCTGGCTGCTGTGGATCGTGCTGTGCACGAACGTGACCGCCGGCATCGGCATCCTGGAGAAGGCCGCCCCGATGATCACGGACTTCTTCGCGGACAGCTCCACGCCGGTGTCGGCCTCCGCGGCCGCCGGATTCGTCGCGCTGCTGTCGGCGGCCAACATGGCCGGGCGGATCGGCTGGTCGTCCGCCTCCGACCGGATCGGCCGCAAGAACATCTACCGCTGCTACCTCGGCGTCGGCGCGCTGATGTACCTGCTCATCGCGCTGTTCGGGGACTCGGCGAAGCCGCTGTTCGTCCTGTGCGCCCTCGTGATCCTCTCCTTCTACGGCGGCGGGTTCGCAACCGTCCCCGCCTATCTGAAGGACCTCTTCGGCACCTACCAGGTCGGCGCCATCCACGGCCGGCTGCTCACCGCCTGGTCCACCGCGGGCGTGCTCGGGCCGCTGATCGTCAACTGGATCGCGGACCGGCAGAAGGAGGCCGGGAAGCACGGCCCGGCGCTGTACGGGCTGTCGTTCGGCATCATGATCGGCCTGCTCGTCGTCGGCTTCGTCGCCAACGAGCTCGTCCGTCCCGTGCACACCCGCCACCACATCCCCGCCCAGAGGGAGGCCGCCGATGCCCAGCGACAGCAGCCCGCCTAGCCGGCGCGGCCTGATCATCCTCGCCTGGCTGTGGGTGGGGGCGCCCCTCGCCTACGGGGTGTACGAACTCGTGCACAAGGCGACGCAGCTGTTCACGGGGTGAGTGCTCGGGCGTCCGAGGGTCTGAGGGAAGCCGACAACTCGGACGCCCGATTCCTGTGGCTTCACCTGCCGTCGTACCCGTGGGTCACTGATCAGACTGGTGGATCCCGCTACCCACGGCCACGAGGGGACTCCCGCCATGAACGGCTCGCGCATCGCCGCCATCGGTCACTACCAGCCCGCCCGGGTGCTCACCAACGAGGACCTGGCCGGCATGGTCGACACGAGCGACGAGTGGATCCGCAGCCGGGTCGGCATCCGCAACCGGCACATCGCCGGACCCGACGAGCCGGTCGACGAGCTGGCCGCGCACGCCGCCGCCAAGGCCCTGGCCGCCGCCGGTCTGGCCCCCGGCGACATCGACCTGGTCCTCGTCGCCACCTCCACGGCGATCGACCGCTCCCCGAACACCGCCGCCCGGGTCGCGGCCCGGCTCGGCATCCCGCAGCCGGCCGCGATGGACGTCAACGTGGTGTGCGCCGGGTTCACCCACGCGCTGGCCACCGCGGACCACACCGTCCGGGCCGGCGCGGCCACCCGTGCGCTGGTCATCGGCGCCGACAAGATGTCCGACGTCACCGACTGGAGCGACCGCACCACCTGCGTCCTGGTCGGCGACGGGGCCGGGGCCGCCGTCGTCGAGGCCTGCCCGCCGGGTCAGGAGCCGGGGATCGGGCCGGTGCTGTGGGGATCGGTGCCGGAGATGGGGCACGCCGTGCGGATCGAGGGCACCCCGCCGCGGTTCGCGCAGGAGGGGCAGAGCGTCTACCGCTGGGCCACCACCCAGCTTCCGGCCATCGCCCGCCGCGCCTGCGAGAAGGCCGGCGTGACGCCCGCGGACCTGGCCGGTGTCGTCCTGCACCAGGCCAACCTGCGCATCATCGAACCACTGGCCGAGAAGCTGGGCGCCGTCAACGCCGTGGTCGCCCGCGATGTCACGGAGTCCGGCAACACCTCGGCCGCCAGCATCCCGCTCGCCTTCTCCAAGCTGCTCGAGCAGGGTGCGCTCCGCTCCGGCGACCCGGTGCTGCTGTTCGGCTTCGGCGGCAATCTGTCGTACGCCGGGCAGGTCGTACGCTGCCCCTGAACGGCGAAGTGGGCGCACAAAGGTCTGGATTTTGTGCACCGTAGACTGTAGACAAAAGACAATCGCCACTGAGCGTCCAGCGTCCGCACGGCCAGACCTGCCCAGGAGGGGACCGCGATGTTGTCGACCGGACTGCCGCAGGGGGCGGTGCCCAGGCTGGAACGCCCCGGACCGCTGCGCGAGCGCGTCTACGAGGCACTGCTGGAGCTCATCACCACCCGCGCCCTGCAGCCCGGCCAGCATCTGGTCGAGAGCGAGCTCGCCGGTCACCTCGGTGTCTCCCGGCAGCCGGTGCGCGAGGCGCTGCAGCGGCTCAACACCGAGGGCTGGGTCGATCTGCGGCCCGCACAGGGCGCGTTCGTGCACGAGCCGACGGAGGAGGAGGCCGACCAGCTCCTCACCGTCCGCACCCTGCTGGAGGCGGAGGCGGCCCGGCTGGCCGCCACCCACGCCGGCGCCCCGGGCGTCGGCGCGCTGGAGGAGCTGTGCGCCGAGGGCGAGCAGGCCGTCGCCGCCGACGACGTGGACCGCGCCGTCGTCCTCAACGCGGCCTTCCACGCCAAGATCATGGAACTGGCCGGCAACGCGGTCCTCGCCGAACTCGCCGCCCAGGTCGACCGCCGGGTCCGCTGGTACTACACCCCGGTGGCCCGCCGGCGCGGACGCCAGTCCTGGATCGAACACCGCGAACTGATCACCGCGATCGCCGCCCGCGACGATGAACGGGCCGCCCAGCTGATGCGCACCCACACGGAACACACCCGCCGCTCCTACCACGAGCGAAGCGGCTCCTGATCACCAACTGGAGTGCCGCTCACCTGCGTTGACGGTCCGCAGGCACCTCGTCGGTCGTGAAGCGGGCGCCCGCGGTGAACAGTTCGTTCAGATGTCGGGGCCGCATTCCTTGCGGTGCCGGCCAGTTGGGCCGGACCGGCTCGCTTTCGGGCAGCTCCGGGGCTTCGCGCAGTTCACAGCTGTCGACGCCCGGAAAGCCGAGCACGGCGAGCAGGTCCTGCCACCGCCCGAAGGCCGGTACCGGGAACCATCGCCGTTCCTCGGACACATCCGCGGTCGTCTGCAGCAAGCCCCCCCTTGTCGCCCCGTGGTTTGACGGTCCTGGTACCGCGTCCGTCCGGCAGCAGTTGGATCGTCACCCGCCCGGCGTCCGCCGCGAACTCCGGTATGTCGTCGTCCCTGTACGCCCAGCCGCGCTGGTGAATGAGGAAGAGCCGGTCCTCCGCCAGGCGCCACAGGTCCATCTCCAGGAACCGGCGCCCCTGCGCGTCGTACACCCACAGCCCGAGGCAGTGACGCTCCCAGGCCACATGCGCGACGATCACCCCGGGGCTGCCCTGCTGTCGCTGCACCACCGCGTACGGCAGCCCTGCGGCGTCCCGCGCGACCGCCACCGCGGTGTCGATCGGTCCGAGCACGGCTGCGCGCCCGGAGTCCCGCCCTTCGCCGTATACGACGTCGACGATCTCCGGGCCGGCCATCAGGCGGCGGCTCGCCGGGCCCGCCCGTGCAGCGTCATGTAGAACAGCTGCAGGGACTCTTCGGGACCGCCCACCTCGAAGCGGTTGAGAACCTTGCCGAGGGGCTTCCACACACGCCCGTCCGGCATACGTACGCCGATGGGCTGGCCGAAGTAGGCACGCTGGGAGGCGTCGAACTCCCACCAAAGCGCCCCCGCACGGTGCACGAGCACCTCACCCACGTACGCGCCGAGCCCGAAGAGGGTGTCGTGCGCTTCCTCCCGGCACGCGCCTCCCTTCCGCAACCCGTCGATCAGGAAGCCGACGATTCGCAGGCTGCGTTCGGAGTAGTCCAGCGGAAGCCGGTTCCGGGCGGTGACACGCGAGACGAAGGCGGCCGCGCAGGTCCGCATCTCGACCGCACGCGGAACGCGTTCCCCCACTTGACCCAGCGGAAGCAGCCCCGAGATCACCAGCAGGCGGCGTGTCCCATGCCACACAGGGAAGTCACAAGGCACGTACAACGCTCCCGCCGACGGGAAGCGGCGTAGCCGTGCGCGGGACAGCACCCATTTCACCGTCGACTCGGATCAGCGCCAAGCCGTCTGGCACGGCGGCCACACCAGCGTTCAGTGGCGGGACGCGCACAGCCACCGCGGCGCCCCCGTCACCGCCTGGCCCCGCAGATCCACGCCTTCAAGACGGGGCACGGTGTCCCGCGCTCCCGGGGCGACCAGGACGAACTGTTCGGCGGCTTCGGCGCCTTCTGGCGGGATGCGTTCGTCGTCGGCGATCTTCTGGTGCGGGCCGTCACCCGGGGTCCGGTGGGGGAGCCGCTGCCCGGGAGCTTCCCGGAGTACCAGCTCATGCCGTGACCCTCACACGACGTACACGGAATCATGCATTCCGTACACCGTCGCCGACCCGGCGGCTCGGCTCGGCCCCGGCCGCCCCCACGGGACGGATACGCAGGTGAAACGCACTCCGAAACCTTGGTATTGTTGTCCCTGTCGCCGCGGGGAACATCCCCCGCAAGGCGGCAGACACCTAGTCCGGGTGGCGGAATGGCAGACGCGCTAGCTTGAGGTGCTAGTGCCCTTTATCGGGCGTGGGGGTTCAAGTCCCCCCTCGGACACAACGATTCAACGATTGACGATACGGTGACGAGGGCCTCGACCTTACGGTCGCGGTCCTCGTTGCATGTTCGTAGCTGATAGTGATCCCCGGGGCCTCGTAGAGCGGGCCTTTCTTCTCGACGGCGGCAATCTGGATACGCTGTGCAATATCTCCAAGACTCTCAGTGATCTGCCGGATCTGTCGCGCCTCGAGCGGCGATTGCTTCTTCCGAGTGACGGCGGGGTGCGCGTCGAGCTTCTTCTGCGCCGCGTCCTTGTCCCGCTGGGCCTCGTTGATCCACCGAGTGACGACGGCGGGGTCGGCTCCGGCCTCGAGGGATGCCTGGTAGCGCGCGAGGCGCCGCTCGCACTCCTTGATCGCATGGCGTGCTTGAGCCCAACACCGTTGCGTTAACGCTGTGACCTGCGGGGCAAGGGGGTTGGGCGAGGCAATGGGACTCCTGTAGATCAACGATCGGCGAGAAAGTCGATCAAGGTCAGGGGTCCCGATGCAGGAGAAGTCTGTCATCACGTCTACGGTCGAGACAGCCACGGGGGTGTTCGCTCCGGGGCACCTGGGCGAGCTGACCCAGATCGTGGACTTCGCGTTGGTGGACGCGCTGCTGGAGGAGACCGGTCGGCGCGAGAAGCGGCTGCGGCTGCTGCCTTCGCGGGTGGTGGTGTACTTCGTGCTCGCTCTCGCGCTGTTCGAGCGCCACTCCTATCGCATGGTGTGGTCCAAGCTGACCGCGGCCTTGACCCCGCTGGCTCTGGTGCGTCCCTCGGTCTCCTCGCTGACACGGGCCAGGCGCAGGGTGGGGGCCGCGCCTTTGCGGGGTCTGTTCGAGACGCTTGCTGGGCCCGTCGCCCGCCCCGGGCAGGACGGGTCCTTCTACCAGGGCCTGCGCACGGTGGCTGTCGACGGGACCCTGCTGCACACCCCCGACGACGAGAGCTCACCTGGCGCTACCCCAAGCGGGCCGGGGAGAGTCTGGAGTTCGGCTATCCGCTGCTGCGGCTGCTGGCCCTGGTCGAGTGTGGCATCCGAGCGCTCATTACCGCCGCCTTCGGACCGGAGTCCGAGGGAGAACTCCCCTATGCCAAGCGGCTTCTGCCTGCCCTGGACAAGACGATGCTCCTGCTGGCCGACGCGGCCTTCGACGGCAACGAGTACCTTCATGCCGTCCATCAAAGCGGGGCGAGGTTCCTCGTGCGTTCCGGGGCCCGCCGTGTCCCCACCTCCGCCGAGCACCTGGGCGACGGTTCCTACATCGCCCGCGTCGGCTACGGCGTCCTCCGGGTACTTCTGCCGGTCCGCGTGATCGAGGCGACCCTCACCGTCACCCTGGCCGACGGCACCGTCCGCACCGAGCAGTGGCGGCTGATCACCAATCTGCTGGACCCCGTCAAGTATCCGGCCACCGAGCTCGTTGATCTCTATCATCGCAGGTGGCAGGCAGAAACTGCATATTTTTCGATCAAGGCCACGATGCTCGACGGCCGTGTCCTGCGCTCCCGCAGCATCGACGGCCTTGACCAGGAGGTCTACGCCCTGCTCACCGCCTACCAGGCCCTGATCCGCGCCGGCGACGACGCCCTGACCGGACGGCCGGACATACCCATGGAACGGATCAGCCTCACCGTCCTGCTGGCCGCCGCAACCGACACCGTCACCGCGAGCCATGGAATCTTCCCCAGCACCCTCGTCGACCTGGTCGGCACGATCGGCCGCGCGGCCCTGGGCGACCTCCTGCCCGCCCACCGACGGCAACGGGTGAAGGCCCGCACCCGAAAGAACCCCACCAGCAAGTACGGCCCGAACGCGGGACAACACCCCCACAAGGCCCAGAACTACACCGTCCACACCACCGTCGTGTTCTTCGCCCACGGCCTCAACAGCCGCTCATGGCCCTAACGCAACGGTGATGAGGCCCCAGCCCGTCGTTTTGGGGCCTTCACCACGGCGCGCCCGGCCCGAACGGTTCGAAGAACATGACGTCCAGCGGATGCAGGTCCCGGCCGGTCAGACCGGGGAAGCCGGATTCGGCGGGGCCACCGCGCAACCACGTGACCAGGGTTGCCGTGAAGTCGCCTGGCAGGGGCGGTCCTTGGTCGCAGTGGCGCGGGTTGACGGCTACGCGCCATGTCTCGGGCGGGCCGTCCGCGCACCAGCCGATCTGGTCCCCGTCGATCGTCGACGCGAACGGCAGGAAGCCGCCGGGCTCGGGCCACGCGGGCATCGGGTAGTACTGGGGATGGGCGGCGCGCAGTTGGCGGTATCCGTCAAGCATGCCCTCGACGGTGGCCGCGAGCCCCTGCTCCCGTGGCCGGTCCAGGGACAGTGGGGCGCTCATGTCCAGCCACCAGCTCCAGTTGCCCGCCCCGTACCGCTCCGCGAGCGCCACGAAGTCCGGCGGCAGCCGGGTGCCGAGCCGCTCGAAGACCTGCTCCCATGTGCCCTCGCCCAGATACGGCTCCAGGGGCGGTGGAACCAGCGCCATGACGGCGTCGAGGCCCGAGCCCTTGGTGAGCGCCGCGTGCTGCCGCGCGTCCACGGCGGTGCCCGCAGGCGGTGGCGACCAGGGTGCGGCCCTGGCCAGCGGCGGCCAGACCCGTATCTGTGAGGACAGCGGGCCCAGCAGCCCGCCGGGCTCGCCCGGGTGCGGCACGCCGGTGCGCAGCAGCGTGAACAGCAGCTCCAAGAGCGGGACTTCGTAGTCCACCCAGGGCTCGCTCACCCCGACTGCCACATTCGTGGTCATGAGCGTGACCGGCCACTCGTCGGGGTCGTCCGACGCGCCCGTGTTCCAGAAGAGGTGGTCGCCGCTCCTCGTCGTGGCGAAGGCGAGCAGGCCGCCCTCCTCGGGCAGGAAGGGGCGCCGACGCGCGGTGAACATGCCGGGCCGGATCGCCGAGTGCCGGTGCGTCTCGACGATCCATGCTGCGTACTCGAAGCGGCCGTCGGTGCTGACGCACGGGGGGTGCAGCCGGATCGCCGCACCCGGGCCGCCTATCTCGGCCGCACCGTACGCCGACACGAGCGCCTTGTAGTCACCGGGCAGCGGGGTGCCGAGCCAGCCCTCGACCGCCGCCCAGTCGACGGCGGGCGCCGGGCCGGGCGGCGGTCCGACGAGACCTGTGAACGCGGTGATCCGCGCAGAGTGATCCATGGAGCCGAGGATGACATCCCCCACCGACATTGAGACTGGGACCTGGCACCGCTCGGGCGTCTGACCCGCCCACTGACTGACGCTTCGGCTGTCCTCGGGTTGAATCGCTCGGCTCCCGGGCGGTGCCACAGCGCGCGTGACCGGCCGGGCTACCATGACCTCATTGCCTCGCCCAACCCCCTTGCCCCGCAGGTCACAGCGTTAACGCAACGGTGTTGTGCTTGAGCCTGTCCGGGGGTGTGGGGCTCTGCGGTGCTTGCGTGGGTGAGCGCTTCGATGGTGGCGGAGAGCCGGTCGGGGGCGAAGGCGCGGGCGATCCATCGGTCCAGGGCCTGACACACGGTGTCTTCCCGCAGGTAGACGGTGCGTGGGTGGGTGAGGTCGGGGTAGAGGGCGGCTTCTTCCTCTTTGAACTCGCAGCGGTAGTAGACGCGGCTGCGGATGGTGGCGGGCTGCATCTTGCGCCCGCACAGGCTGCACCGGACCCGGCCGCGCAGAGCGTAGGGGCGCGCGCCCCGTTTACCGGCGCGCTCCTGCCGCCCCTGGTTGCGGGCGCGCTGCGTGCGCACGGTGCGGGCGGCATCGAAGAGATCGGGACTGATGATCTCTTCGTGGGCGGGTTCGTTGGAGTGGATCCACTCGTCCGGCGGGTTGTGGGTCATGTGGGTGCGGTGGCCGAGGGTGACGTCGTCGACGTCGAGGAGGCGTTCTTCCTTGCGTTGTTTGTTCCAGACCTCGTGGCCGGTGTAGCGGGGGTTGAGGAGGATGGCACGCACGGCGCCCTGCTGCCATGCGGTCTTCTTGCGGTGCGGATTTCGGGCGGCGTCGTGGGCGGAGGGGCAGGGGATGCCTTCCCGGGTGAGCTGGGCGGCGATGGCGCTGTAGCTCATGCCGTCCACGTACAGACGGAAGATCCGCTTCACGACGGGTGCGGCGGCGGGGTCGGGTTCGAGTTTGTGGATGCGCTGTCCGGCGGCAGCCTTGGACGGGTTGGGGTGGGGGCCTGCGTCGGCGATCCGGTAGCCGTAGGGCGGCCGCCCGCCGAGGTAGCGGCCCTGGAGCTGAGCCTGAGAGCTCATCGCGGTCCGGACCCGGATTTTGATGCGGTTGCGCTCGCCCTTGCTCATGCCGCCGAAGACGGACATGACCAGGTCGTGGGCTTCGTTGTCCGGATCGATGGGTCCGCCGACCTCCGGGACCCAGAGGGGGATGCGGAAGTGGACGAAGAAGGGGAAGGTGTTGCCGAACTGGTTGCCGTAGAAGGTGCGCTGGGGTTCTCCGATCACGACGGCATCGAAGCCGCGGTTCGGGTTGCGCAGGGCTTGGAGGAGTTCGTTGGCGCGGGGACGGCGCTGCCAAGGCAGGGAGCGGCTGTGGCCGACGTCGAAGTACTCGCCTACGATCTGGCCTCCGGCGGGTTCGATCAGGGCTCGGGCGCGGGTGAGCTGCCAGTTTCTGGAGGCCTCCGGGTCCTGGAGGTCCTCGGTGGAGCAGCGGCCGGCGAAGGCGAAGCGGATCACGAGCGGTGAGACTCCCGTACGTGTGGCGCGTTGAGCGCGTTTTGCGGGTGTTATATGTGGCGTTCTGTCGTACCTCGAATGGGCACTCATAGCTTGAAGAAGCTGCAGAAGGGCGACTGCCACGGACTCCGTAACAACGGGTGGCTCGTTGGGGACCACCGCGTGGATGGTCTGAGGGTGCTCGGATGGGGCCGCCGTATGAGCCGTCGGGTGTCGGGCCAAATGACTCGTGAGTGCTGACACATCTCCTATAGAGATGTAGGACGGCAGATTTGACGCCCGGTGCCGATCACGGGCCGGTAAGTCTGCGCGTGCCATCCGGCCCGCTGTTGATGCACCCGTCCAGGTCCCCTCTGGCCCGCAGACGGCACGTCAGAACAGCGGTCTCCTCGGGTCATATCGTCCCGGACGTGCTGTTGAGGTGCTGGAGGGTGGCCCAGGCTTTGAGGTCGGTGCCGTCGCCCAGGGCGTAGTGAAGCGCTGGGACGCCGCGGGGCCGAGTCGGGTGGGGGACAGGTTGACGGCTGGCTGGGACGTGTGGCGCAGGGCGGTGTTGTGTACTGCGTCCGGACCGAGGGGGAGGGAGATCGGGGCGGGTGGCAGTTCGGGACCTGGGGGGATGGCGAGGGGCACCGGGTGTGAATGGTTCGGCGACGAGGGGCTGTCCATTGGCGGTGGTGAGGGCTCTGATGGCGCCGTCGTTCCAGTGAGCCGGGCGCCGGAGAGGCCGTGGTCGTAGCCGGGACGCTCCAGTGGTGTGGTGCGTATGTCGAGGGTGGGCAGGGTGGGGCATCTGGTGCATGGCGTGATGAGTTGCAGAGCCCGGTTGTGTGCTGCGGCCTCGGTGAGGTCCCGTCGAAGAACTCCGCGAACAGCCGCGGCTTCGATGACGAACACCCGCTCGTATGCCGACTTGATCTCGTCCAAGTCCGCTGCATCCCGGATCTCGACGACCCGCGTCACCTCGTCGGCTCGCGGACGACCTACGTGCTCAGCCCGCCAGAGGGACAGCACGCCTAGATGGTCTTGCCGGGCGGCCCCGTTGCGGGGAGAGCAGCGCCAGCGGGGCTGCCGCAGCCCTGATCCCTGGAATCTCTTGCAGAGCACTCCGTAGCGCTTAACCTGCCGTTTCACGAGGCGGGTGATCAGGCATCACCCCTGTGAGGGCTGGTCTCCCCTGTCCAGGAGAATCGTCCTGGTGCGCGCGAGACTGGTCGCGTTCCTCCGTGCGGGCTGTCGACAGCGGCCTCTGCCAGGCTGCCTGCGCATCGACATGCCGCTGGAGCTCACCGAGGGAAGTGAACGTGGAGCAGTTTGCCGCGGGCAAGGTTCTGCGCAGCAGGTACCGGCTGGATCGGATTCTGGGCAGAGGGGCGATGGGGCACGTCTGGCAGGGGACGGACGTCTATCTGGAGCGGCCGGTGGCGGTCAAGACCGTTGCCGCGGATCTTCTAGCCCTGCCGGACTGGCGTCCCACCGCCCTGGCACGCTTCGAGAGGGAGGCCAAGGCCGCCGCTCGTCTGGACCATGCCAACATCACCACCGTGTACGACGCCGCCGTCACCGAGGACATCTGCTGCCTGGTGATGCAGCTCGTCGACGGGACGACCCTCGACAACGTCATCGACGGCGCCGACGGTGGGCGTCTGTCCGTGCCCGCGGCCGTCTCCGTGGCCGCGCAGACGTGCTCGGGGCTGTCCGCCGCGCATGCGGCCGACCTGGTGCACCGCGATCTCAAGCCCCAGAACGTGATGATCAGCTCCAGCGGACTGGTGAAGATTCTCGACTTCGGTCTTGTCAAGGTCCTCTCGGACACCGACCCGCGGCTCACCATGACGGGTGAAACGCTCGGCAATGTGTCCTACGCGTCGCCCGAACTCCTGGCTGGTGAGCAATCATTGGACGGTCGCAGCGACTTGTATGCGGTGGGGTGCCTGCTGCACCACATGCTCACCGGCCGACCTCCCTTCCACGGCAAGGGTCCCGCCGAGCTGGTAACCAATCACCTCACCGCGTCCCCGCCCTGGTTGGCCGACTGTGGTGCCGAGGCCCCCGCCGCGCTTCAGGACCTGCTGCAAGCACTGCTCGCCAAGCGTCCCGAGGATCGTCCCGGCGGTGCGGCGGAAGTGTACGCGGCTCTTGCCCCGTACCTGCCGGTTCCTGATCCGGCACTCGCGATGCGCAGGATGCCGCCGGAGGATCCCCGGCGGCCGTTCCTCGTACCCCATGGACCGGTCGTGCCGCGTTAGCCAGAGCGAACCGCGGCACGAGCCCAGGAGTCAGTCATGCCGCGACGGGCGGCCGAACCTTGATCAGTTCCTTGAGGAACGGGCTCGGCTCCCCGTGCCAGAAGACGTCCAGGCTGTCCCGGGCGCGCGTGGCCGCTACGAAGAGCAGGGACCGGGCGCGCTGCATTTCCAATCGGTAGCGCGCTGGGTCCGTGGTCCGCTGCTGCTGGACGCTCGCACGTGGCACCAGTCCGTCGGTCACGCCAGCGATGATCATGCGCTGGTACTCGAGCCCCTTGAACCGGAACATCGTCCCGATATGGACGCCGCTGTCGCCGCGGGGTCCGTCCGGGCCGATCTCCAGTGCACGGATGCGGTGTTGGGCCAACGCGTACGCGACCTCGCTCGCCATCTGGTTGGTCGGCACCGCGATCGCGATCTGCTCGTGCGGCACGTCGCCCCAGGACTCGATCAGCGCCGCGATCGCCTCTCGCTCGTCCTCCCAGTCGTTGAGACTGTGCAGGTCCGGGACGGCGCCACTGAGCACGGACCGGTAGCCAGCCAGCGTCTCCGTGCTGCCGTCGAGGTCGTCGTAGGTCTCCTGGCCGAGCACGTTCAGCGCGGAGCGCAGGATCTGCCGGGTGGTGCGGTAGCTCAGCGACAGCTTCGAGGACCGGCCGCGGATGTTGATGCCGAGGCTGCCGAGGGTCACCTGGTTCTTGTAGATGCGCTGGTGGGTGTCGCCGACCAGGAAGAGGTCGTTACGGTCAGGAGCGGTCATCGCACGGAGCATCTTCCAGTGCGCGGGCCGCAGGTCCTGAGCCTCGTCCACCACGATGTGCCGGTACCGGTAGCGCAGCCAGCCTCCCGAACCGTCGGCCATGTGGATGTTGTCGAGGCCGCCCGCTTCCTCTCGCTGACGGTCGATGGCCTGGATGCGCCGTGCCCGTTCCGTTTCCAGCTGAGCCGCCCGCTCTGCGATCTGATCCCAGGTCTGGACCTCGAGCCGGTCTAGGCGCTGCGTGAACCGTTCGGCCAGCTGCCAGATCTCAGCGCGTTCGGACCGGCTGACCGTGCGTCCGCGTCCGGCACGGCGGGCCCGGAAGTAGTCCGTGCGGGAGGTGACGGCCTGCCCGAGGATCACTTGCGTCCATTCGTCGTTCAGGAACTCCGCGTCCCAGTCGTCTTCGCCGAGTTCGTCGAGGAGCGAGCGCCATTCGCGGACCGCCTGCGCCTCGTCGATGATCCGCTTGCGGTTGCCGGGCTCGGCCTCCCGGACGGTCCGCAGCGCGAGTTGGTCGACGTGGCTGATCTCGACGCGCGACAGCAACGGCTCGCCGCCCAGGGCGAGAAGCCGTGAACGCAGATCCGCCGCGAGGTTCTTGTTGTAAGTGGTCAGCAGGACCGGCTTGTTCCGGCCGGCCGGGAGCTGCTCGACCAGGTGCTTGACGCGGTGCAGTGCCACGATCGTCTTGCCGGTGCCGGGCCCGCCGCCCACGCGCGCCGGACCGCTGTAGTCCCGCGTGACGAGCTTGGCCTGCGTGGGGTGCAGGAACACCTTCCAGCGTCCGAAGTCCTCGCCCTCCAGCGCCTCGCGCAGCGCGTCGTCGGTCGTGGTGACGATGGTGGCGGGACGTTCGACGGCAGCCCGGAAGTCCTCGGTGTCCACGGGTTCCAGTGCCGCCACGGGGGCCGTGACCTGCTCGAGGACGTCGTCGTACTCCTTGCCGTCGTACAGCGCCAGCAGCACCTCGCCGGTGAGCTGCGGCGCGTACTCGACGAGCCCGAGGAGCTGGTCCTCGGTGGTCAGCGCGGCGACGACAGGGATCAGGGAGGGTGCCACACCCAGGTCGGTGAGTTGCTGTTCCGACCACTTCTCGAACAGCGGCTGCGGAGCGGCAGGCTCGGCGGGGTGAAGTGGCTCGGTGGGCGAGGAGGGCGTGGCCGTCTGCGGGGCCGGAGGACTGAGCACTTCCTCCTGCACGACCTGCAGGTCCACATACTCGATGCCGCCGGTGACGCGGTTGACCGAGTACGTGAGCCGGTCGAGATGTGCGTACACGTCCTTGCGGTGCTTGACCGAGACGATCAGCCAGTCGTCGTCGGCCAGCCGCAGCAGCAGCGCACGGTACTCGTCGTTGATGCGCGCCGAGTAGAGCTTGTCGTGCCCCTGCAGTTGCTTGAGACGCAGGCCCGCGGAATCGGGGTTGGTCTTGAACTTGTGCTGGAAGTCGTAGATCGCGCCTTTTACCGGGCGGGGGAGCTTGAGGATCTCCCGGTCCGCCTTGTCGAGCAGGCGCAGCGTCACGTTCTTGCCGGTCACGGCTGTTCGTTCTCCCCGGTGTCCGTGGTGGTGCCGTCTGGCTGGTTACGACCTTCCCGGTCGTCGGATGGTTGTGCGCCGTCGAGCCCGTCCGCGATGTCGTCCGGGGTCCAGTCGGCTGCAGGACGCACCTCCCAGCCCGCCGCGGCGAACGCTCGGTCGCGGTCGGCGGCCTCCGGGTCCTCCTCCTGGCCCTCGGGCGGGCGCGGGGCGAGGACGACGCCGATGCGCGCGCCGGGCCACGCCAGCTCGGCCAGCCAGCCGTTCTCGTCGAGTTCGTAACCGTCCTCGGGGACCGGAAGGCCGCGTGCGGCGAGGGCCTCGGCGAGCGTGAGCAGGCCGGGCTCGTCCGGGTCCAGGTATTCGACGACTCGGTCCCACGCGGCGTCACGCGCGGGCGGGGCGTGCCCCGCCACGGACACTCTTGCGGCGGCCGGGAGCGAAGGTGCGGTCGTCCCGGCCTGGGCGGGCGTGCGACTGGCGGGCGCGGAGGTGGGGGTCGGGGTGTCAGGACCGGCGGCGGAGCCGAGCGCGGTGCGGACGCTCTCCAGGACCCCGCGGCCGCCGGTGACCGCCAGCGTCTCGACGGGGAACCCGTCGAGACGGCCGGTCGTGAGCTGGACGGCGTCACCGCCGCCCGTGTCCAGGAACTGGAGCACGTTCGACCAGTACAGCCAGGCCCGCCAGCGGCGCTTGTGCGCCTCCTCCTGGGCGTGGACGCCCGGCGCGTCGTCGAGAAGGACAATGCCGGTCCACGCGGGCGGCTTCACCCGCCCGTCCGCCGCGAACACCAACGGCAGCCCCGAGCGGTCGGTGACCGTGAACAGCTGCACGAGGCCAGGGGGCCCTGCGGGTGTTCCGCCGCGCAGCGCCACCGTGATCTGCTCGCCGAGCACGTCAGGCGGCAGCGGGACGGGACGGGCTCCGGCTCCCATGAAGCCCGCCAGGGCCGCCTCCGCCCGCCCCTGCCAGCGCTTCGCGTCCGGTCGGCGCAGGTACTCCACGAGCTGCACGGCTGGATTGACCCACACCGTCTCCGCGAGTTCACCGGGCAGGGCGCGCCACACCTTGGCGTAGTAGTCGCGGGCCCTGGCGCGCGCCTGGTCGCCGTACGGCTCCCACACCGGGTCGGCAGGCCCGGCGCCGGCGTGCCCGGTGTCCCGGACGCGGCGCTGCCACTCGGCCACGTCGCCGTAGGTGAGCTGGAAGACCCGGAGCCCTTCCGCGCGCAGCCGCGTGCGCTTGTCGGCATCGTCGCCCACGCGGTTGTGTTCACGGCCGGCGTGGAACTCGTAGCCGTCCAGATAGACCGCGACACGCGGGCCGGGGGCGTCGACCCGCTCGAAGAGGACGTCGGGGCGGGTGCCGTCGAGGACGCGCTGCTGCGACACCCGCCAGCTCAGCGTGGTGCCGTCGGCCGCGGTCAGCCGCAGGTCCAGCGCGTGGGTACCGGCCGGCGTTATGTAGGCGTCGCCGCTGGCACGGCTCTCGGGCAGCCCGGCCCACTCCCGCAGCGTGTCGATGAACAGCACCTCCAGATCGCTCTCGGCTTGCCTGTGCATCGGGATGTGCTGGGTGGTGGCGACGGGCGAGGTGCGCCAGCGCTCGCCGTCCGCGCCGAGCAGCTCGTCCAGCATCTGCCGGACCTCGTTGCGGCTGACCTTGTCGTAGTCGGCCGGCGGCACGCGGCGCAGCAGGCAGCGGTGGCAGCCGTCGAGTCCCTTCTCCAGACAGCCGCAGCTCTCGATGACCTCACGGGCCTTCAGCAACACCTCGCGAAAGCCGTCCGAGGTCGCCAGGCGGTGCAGGTAGCCAGTGCCGCCGGGCAGCCGGTCGTACACCACCAGGAACCGGCGCGGCCAGTCGCGGTCCTCGCCGTCCGGCATGGACGCGGCGGTGATGTCGATGTGGTCGGGATCGCCGCCGTAGCGGGCCGCTATGCCCGCGAACAGCGCGGCGGTGAAGGAGGCGAGCCGTTCCTTGGCCCGTGCCACGGACGCCGGCAGCAGGATGCGGACGGCCTCCGTCGTCAGCTCGTGCGCCAGCAGCAGCGGCACGTCCAGCCCGGCGCCCTGCTCCTCCCCGCTGCCGCGCAGCCGTCGGCGCGGGCACCACAACTGGTGGTGGGCGCTCGCGCGGGTGGAGCGGGCGAGCGAGGCGGTGAGCGCGTGCTGCGACTGGTCGACGACCGGCCGTCCGTCGGCCGTCGCCCCACCGCAACTCGTGCAGACGTAGAAGGGGTTCAGGCGTACGTCGTCGCCGGCCAGCGGGACCGTGCTGCTTCCGTCCTGGCGGTCGACGCCGAGGTTCAGGGTGCGGATGACGGCCTTGCGTGTGAAGTCCGCGCCGAAGACGGCGGTGTCGTGCCGCCAGGAGCCGGTCGCCAGGCGCGCCGGGTCGATGTCGACGGTGGTGAGCACCGCGTACCGTTTGCGGTCGCGCTCGTCACGGTCGTCCCGCACCCGGGCGTCGTCCCGCTTGTCGCGCGCCATCACGCGCCGGGGCTCCAGCACGTGGTGCACGCAGCCCGCGTCGGCGATCTCCCGCGAACCGCACCGCGGGCACGGCGAGGTGTCGTTCTTCGGGTCGCCGTGCGTGCGCGCGTAACCGCAGGCCGGGCACATACGCCACACCGCCCAGGCCCGTCGCTCCGGGCTGCCGATGTCGAGGGCGCGCACCACGTGCCGGTAGCCGTTGACGTAGAAGCTGTTGCCCGGGGCGAGTTCGGTCAGGGCCAGTTTGCGGGACCGCTCGTAGTCGCGCACCTCGCTGCGGTACACCCAGTTTCGGCGCTCGTCGTCGCCGTCCGTGGCCTCCGCGCTCTCGTCGTCGCCCGGGGTCTCCTTCCAGTAGAGCGTGGCCTCCAGCGACGTCGTCGTGTCGGTGAGGCTGTAGTTGGGCAGCAGGCCCAGCTCGACGAGGGCGCCGTGCGCACTGGTCTGGCTCAGCTGGCGCAGCAGCTCGCCCGTGGCGCGCCGTTCCGCGAGCAGCTCGCGCCGCTCGGCGCCCTGTTCGCGGTCCTCGGCGAGCAGACCGTCCACCGCGGTGTCGATGGCGGCGATTCGGCGGCGCAGCTCCTCGCGGCGCGCCGTCCACTCCTCCTCGGCCTCCTGCAGGGCCCGTGCGATGCCGCCGGTGGCGTACGCGCGCAGCTCGTCCGCGGCGTGCGGGGACACGCCCCGGTCGTCGTCCGGGCCGCCGGGCGCCTGCGGGAACAGCGTCAGGAACTCCTCCACCAGCCGCGCCCCGTGGGTGAGCGCGGCGTCCGACAGGTCCTGGCACCAGCCGGTGGTGCCGAACAGCGCCGACGACAGGCGGGGGAGCGGCATGAGCGGCTCGCCGTCCGCCGTGGTCAGTTCGCCGCGCGCCGCCCGGTCCAGCAGATGCGCCGTGTACTGGCGGCGCAGGATCTCCACGGCCGACAGGTAGCAGCCCGGCGGCACGATGTCACCGGCGATCATCTCGGTCGGGTCGTCGAGGTAGTACCGGTCGCGGGCCCGGCGCCCGCCGAAGGCGACCACCAGGGCGTTGCCGGTCCGGCGTCCGGCGCGCCCGGCCCGCTGCACGTAGTTCGCCGGGCCGCCCGGCAGCGAGCCGAGCAGCACCGCGGACAGGTCGCCGATGTCGATGCCCAGTTCCAGGGTGGGCGTGCAGGAGAGCACGTTGGGGTCGGTGTAGTGGGTGCCCTGCCGGAACGTCCGCTCCACGCGCTCCCGTTCGGGCCGCGTGAGCATGCCGGTGTGCTCGGCCGTCACGACCCGGTAGGTGCCGCCGGTCAGATAGAGCCGCCGGTAGTAGTCGGCCCGGTAGTCCCGCTCCAGTTTCCCGCCGAAGCCGCCGCTGCCCGCTCCGGCCGACGACATGCCGTGCTGGGGCGCGGTGAGGATGCCGGTGCAGCGCCAGCGCGGGCAGGGGTGCCCGTACCAGCGGGTGCGCCGCTCGGGCGGCACCACCTGCTGCCAGCCGCACTCCTCGCAGGACACGAACGCCTTGTTGACCAGGTCGTCCGTCAGGAGCCGCACATGGATGTGGCCCGGCTGCAGCCCGTAGACGCGACTCGTGCGGTCCTTGGCGGTGCGCACCGACAGCACGCCCTCGTCCGCGAGGACGGGCAGCAGTCTGCGCAGGTACTCGGTCGCCTGCGTCGCGTCCAGGCCGAGGCAGCGGCGCGTCCAGTCCTGGTACCAGTTGCCACGACCGGTGATCGTGTCGAACTTCGTCTTCTCCTTGGGCCCGTCGAGCAGGAACCTGGGCGGCGCCACATACCCCTCGGGGAAGGCGGGCATGCCTTCCGGCCGTTGTCCGGAGATCAGGTACTGGTTGACGCCCGCTTCCCTGATCCACGTGTCCAGCCACCGGTGCCGCACGCCGCCGCGCAGCCGCAGCCGCTCCAGCAGCCCGCGCACGAACGCCATGTACCGCTCGGGCGTGGGCAGGCTGCCCTCAAGGCCCAGCTGCCCGGGCAGGCTGAGGTGGAGGTCGCGGGCGAGTGCGACGATCCGGTCCGGATCGTCGACCACCACCTCGGCGGCCGTGGTCCGGGTCAGCTCCAAGGTGCGCCCGAGCCGGGAGCGCAGCCCGAACTCCATGACGGTCGCGAACGCGAGCCGTTCCCCGATGAGCTTCCAGGTCCGCGCGTCACCGGTGCCCCGCCCCGACAGGAGCCGGTCCACGCCCGGTTCGTCGTGCAGGTCCGGCGGGACGACCGCGGCCAGCGTCTGCGGGTCGTCCACCGAGTCCAGGACGTCGCCGATGAGGTCGTTGAGCGGGAGCGGTGCGCCGGCCTCGTCCAGCTGGTGCGCCAGCAGCGAGCGCAGCGAGAACTTGTACGAGGCGTTGGCCACGTACCCGGCCCGGTGCGCCGCGTCCTGCGTGGAGTCGTTGAACAGCAGCGTCTTTCGTTCCTCCGGCGCCAGCGCGATCTCGTGGCCGCCGGTGAACAGCTGGGTGACCGTGGCCGAGGCCAGCGCGGCGAGCGCCGTGCCGAGGAACCGGATGCCGTTGTCCGTGTTGCACGCTGGGCAGGTGTCGTCCTTGGCGGCCTGATCGGCGGTCTTCTTGTCGAGGATGGCCCGCGCGAACCAGGCGTCCTGCAGCCCTTCCCCGTCCTCGGCGACAGGCAGGCGGTAGGTGCCCTGCGCCCCGTCCAGCACTACCACGGTCTGCGGATCGACGCCGCCCGCCTGCTTCGGGCCGGTGCCGGTCAACGCCGCCAGAGCGTCCCGCGCCTCGGCCAGCGTCGCCGAGATGAAATACCGCAGCCGCCGCTTGTCCCGTCCCACGGCCGCCGACCAGATCCGCAGCGGGCTGGTCTCCAGCTTCTGCGGATCGGCCTCCGGAGACAGCGCCGCCCAGCCCGACCGGCCGCACACACGGCAGTAGACGGCGGGCAGATGGGCCTGCGCCGGGCGCTGCACGGTGTCCGAACCAGGCAGCGCCTCCGGCCGCCGGGAGTCCGCCGTAGGCCACTCGTCGCTGTCGGACAGCTCCTCGGACGCCGACGCCGCGGTGAGCGCCGAACGCCGCGCGACGGCGCGCTCGTCCTCGTACCAGCGGAACTCCGGACGGCCACTCACCCCGCTGAGCACCCGCCCCACCGGCCTCACCCACAGGTGCGCCTCGATGTGCAGCAGCGGACGCGGCCGGCGCTCGTCGGACTCCGGATCCCGCGCGGACGACAGCAGCGCCACGAACCGCGACAGCGCCTCCAGCGCGAGCCGCGGATTCTCCCGCGCGGTGCGCGCCCACGCGTACCCGAAGCGGGCCATACGGTCCCGCAGCCCCCACTCGTCGAGCGGCTCGCCGTTCAGCAGCGCGAGCACACCGTGGGTGAAGTCGTGCTTCTTTAGCAGCCGCCCGATCTGGAAGGCGTCCAGGCCGCGCCGCCCCAGCAGCCGCTCCGCGAGCCCGTCCAGGTCGAGCCGGTCCGGGTCGGACTCCACGCCCGGCCCGCCCGAGACCTCGATGACCTCCTTGGGCCCGGGAGGCTCGGGCAGCTCGTAGTCGATGTCGCCGACGAACTCGTCGGCGCTCAGCCGCTCCTCACCGATCACCGCGTCCGGACCGAACGGCACGCCGAACACCTGCTCGGCGACGGCGAGGATGCCGCCGGAGTCGCCTCCGCCCTCACCGAGGGTCGCCGAGGTCGCCACCGGGCAGATCGATCCGAGCGGCCGCTCCGGCTTCGAGGCGCCCACGGCCGCCGCCAGCCGCCGCAGCAGCATCGCCACGTCCGTGCCCTGCGCGCCGTCGTAGGTGTGGAACTCGTCCAGCACCACGTACGCCGGGTCCGCCCCCTCCCACAGCGGCCGGTCCTCGGCCCGCTGCAACAGCAGGTCCAGCATCTTGTAGTTGGTGATCAGCACGTCCGGCGGCGACTGGCGCATCTCCTCGCGACGCGTCATCACCCGCCGGAAGTCCGTGTCCGGCTTGTCCCCGATGTAGAGACCGGCCGTCACCTGCGCCAGTTCAGGCTGCGCAAGGTAGTCGCCGATACGGCCGGCCTGGTCGGTGGCGAGCGCGTTCATCGGGTACAGAAGCACGGCCTTCACCCCGTGCCGGCCCAGCGCCTTCTGCCGTCGGCAGTGGTCGAGCACGGGAATCAGGAACGACTCGGTCTTACCGGACCCGGTGCCCGTCGTCACGAGGGTCGGCTCGGCTGCGCCCCTGTAGGTACTCAGCCGCTTCCACGCCTTCGCCTGGTGCCGCCACGGCGTGAACGACGGCTGCCACTCCAGCGCCGACTGCCACCCGTCCTCGGCGGGGTGGAACGGCGTCCTGATTCGCAGGTACGGACCCCGGAAGATCCCTGTCTCCGGATCCCCGAGGAACCGCTCCAGCGCGAGCCGTGTGTCCTCGTCGGCCAGCGCGTACGTCGTCGTGAGGTACTGCGTCAGACTGCCGCGGAGCTGAGCGGCGGCCAAGGTGGGCTTCACGAGGACCTTTCGGGCAGGACGGCTTCCAAGACCGACGGGCACGCACCGTCGTGACAGTCGGAGAGAGGGGCGTGACGATCAGCATCAAAAATACCGCTCACCTCCGACAACGGGAGCCGCCCCGGCATATTCAGGTCCCGGTCACGCGCTGCCCGCATGCCCGTTGCGACCGAAATGTCGGTCAGGTCCAGCCTGTGAGGTCGCCCACGAAGTCGTCGTACGAGCGGTTGCTGCCGCGCGGGGAGGGGATCAGCCGACGGGCCAGCGCCTCGCGGGCCACCGCAGGGCCGTCACTCTCCCGGAACACCGGCGGGCCGAGCCCGCGCTTGAGTTCCTCCTTGGCGTCCCTGATCCGCCCGGTGTCCTTGTCCAGCAGCTTCGCGGGCACCTTCCACCGCGGACGCACATGCCGGAAGGCGTCCGGGAACAGCAGCAACCAGCTTTCGCTCTCCCAGGCGGCGAGCGCGAGAGCCGTGCGGAACCCCGGGCACTGGCGGGCCAGTTCGTCGGCGAGCGCCTTGCGGATCCGGTCGTAGCCGGCGTCCGCGTACCCGTCCAGGTCCTCGTGGACGACGAAGCCGAGCAGGTCGGCGCGCTCCCGGAGGGCCTTCGCACGGGCCTTCCCGGCCAGGGTCTTCACGGCGGCGGCCAGCTCCGCGCCGGACTTCCTGCGCAGCCGCACCGGGTCGTTGATGCGGACCAGTTTGGCCGTCTCGCTCAGATCGGGCCGGTGGGCCCGTATCAGCTCGGCGAGGATCTGGCAGTCGTTCTGGTCCTCACCGGCCAGCACGATGACGCCCCGCGCCTCGCTCCTGGACGTCCGCCCGCCGGCCTGTCGCCTGCCCGGGGTCACAGCTCACCTCCGGTGAGGTCGCCACCGAGGACACCTGAGAACCACAGCTCTCCGAGGGGCTGTTCGCCGGACTCCTCGACGATGGCCTTCACCTCGTCCACGGTCAGCGCGGGGATGATCGACGCGCCGTCGTCGTCGCGGTCGCACACCACGAACTCCTCCGGCCGCAGCCGGTTGACGAGTGCGGGGGAGTGGGTGGCCACGATGAACTGCGTCCGCTGGGCGGCTTCGCGCAGCCGCTGCACGACGAGTTCCAGGGCTTGCGGGTGCAGCCCGTGGTCAATCTCCTCGATACAGGTGAACGCCGGCGGGTTCGGGTCGTAGAGCAGGGCGAGCAGTCCCAGCAGGCGAACCGTGCCGTACGAGGCGTCGGCGAGCGGGGTGAGGCGGCGCAGGCCGTGTTCGCGCAGGACGACGGTCAACTGGTCCGTGGAGCCGCCGACCTCCTCGAACTCGATGTTCTCCAACTGCGGCAGGACGGTCCGGGCGTCGGCGACTAAATCATCCCAGATCTCCTCACGGCCGCTCAGGTGGATCAGGAATCCGGCCAGATTCTCGGCATGCGGCGAGAGTGCGGCGAAGTCCGCGCCGCGCAGCCGTGTCGGCTGACGGGCTGCCTCCACATCGACGTCGAAGACCCGGAACGACGACAGCCGGTCGGCGACCCGCGTCACCTCGTCGCCGCCGTCGGCGGGACCGAGCCGGGGCAGCGTGGACAGACCGCTGCTGAGCCTGCGGATACCGAAGCTGCCGCTGTCCTTCGTCTGTCCCGCCCGTTCGTCGACGACGCGGGCTTCCTCGCCCGCGATGGTGATGCGCCGGCCGCGTCCCTGCTTGCGTTTGAACGCGAAGCTCTCCTCACGGGACAGCGTGTACCGCGTGCCTCTGTCGTCCCGGTTCGACGGCAGGGAGCGGCGCCGGATGACGAGGTTGTACTCGTCGGGTGCGTTGAGCGACGCGTTGCTGGTCCAGGTCGCCTTCAGCTGGATGCGCATCGAGGTCGGCGGCCTGCTCCCGCCCCAGAAGGCCACCTCGTCGAACCCGCCGCGCGAGTCCAGCGCCGGCTGGAGGTCGGTGCGGATGATGTCGGCGAGGAAGTCGAACACCTTCAGCACGTTCGACTTGCCCGCGCCGTTCGGGCCCACCAGCACCGTGAGGGGACCGAGCGGCACGGTCACCTCGCGCAGGCTGCGGAAGTTCTCGACGTGGAGTTCTAGCAGACGGCCGGGCATGGGCAACCTATCGAGTCGATGCACGGTACGGCGGAAACGCCGGAGCGGACGGAGGCGACGCGAGGTGCGCGCTCCTGCACGAGCGCTGTTCGTGGACGTTCCGATGAGCGGGCACCGCGCCTCCTCCGTCGTGTCGTGCGTCCATGGACGGACGATGATCGACCGTCCGTGGACGATCGTGGCTCAGCGTATCCGCCACGGCTGACATCGACTCATCGATCCGCCACGCTCACCTCCGCCGGGCGCAGGCCTGCCTTGAGCGACGCCCAGACGGTCTTGCCCGGGCCGCCACGGCGGTCCGTGACGCCCCATTCGTCGGCCAGCGCGGTGACGAGGAGCAGCCCCCGGCCGGATTCGGCGTCGGGATCCGCGGGCGGGACGACGGCGGCCCGGCGCTCGCCGCGGGTGTCCGAGACCTCCAGCCGCAGTTCACCGTTCGCCTCGCCGGTCAGCCGCACGTGGAAGTCCCGTCCGGGGACCCGGCCGTGCCGTACGGCGTTGGCGCACAGCTCGGCGGTGATCAGCGTCAGCGTCTCGTTGACCTCGCTGTCGTACGGGTGGCCCCAGGCGTCCAGGCAGTGCGCGACGAACAGCCGCGCCAGTCGGGCGCCCCGCGGGGTCGACGTGAACGACATCGCGAACTCACTGGTCCCCGTGGGGCCGGGGAGAGGGAAGAGCGTCGTGTGCATGCGGCCAGCGTTGCGGCCGGGTCGGGCGTGTCACCAGGAGCGACGCCTGTACGGCCGCGCGCTGTACACGGGCGTCGGGCCGCGCGGCGGGGGAGGGGCGTGCGGGCCGGTGCCGTACGGCGGCGTCAGTCCCGGCGGCACCGCTCCCGAAGCTCCGCGAGGATCGCCTTCTCGCGGGAGTCGACGTCACGGTCCACGGTGGCGACGCGCTCCGCCGCGTCGATGACGTCGCTGAGATCGCCCGGTTCGGCGTCCACGCGCTTCCATACCTCGGCGGGGTCGATGTCGACGACGTTCGCGAGCCTCTCGTCGACCACCTCGTGCCGCTCCCGGACCAGCCTCACCAGATGCCGCATCAGCAGCGCCTCGTCGTCGGCTATTTTGGCCTTCGCGTTCGCCCTGAGCACGAGCCACGCGACCCACAGCATCAACTGAGGGTGCCGGCTGCGCTCGCTCATTCCCTCGGCGAGTTCGATCACCCGCGCCTCGTTCCGGAACACGGCCCGCGCGTGCCGGCCGGCGAGGAGCGTGGTGTAGCGGTTCAGCAGGACGGCGAGGGGGACGCCGACCAGGGGGATGCCGATCTTGATGACGTTGCGTTGCAGGAGGTGTTTTCCGACGACGGGGAGTGCCTTCCCGGCGGCGAGCACCGATTTCGAGTAGAAGCGCTTGACCAACGGTCGCACCAGGGGCGGGACCGTTTTGGTCACGATCTTGTTGGCCGCTTCCCCGCTCTTGATCGTCAACGCGACGCGGATCAGCTTCCACAGGTCATCGGGGTCGTGCACGTCGAGCGGGACCCGGTAGAGGACGGAGATGTCGTAAGCCAGGCGAAGTTGGAGCCGGGTGACGAACGCGATGTCGGCCATCAGGGTCGCCACGGCCGCGGGGACGGTCGCCGGTGAGGCACCACCGAGGCTCCCGATGGTGGCGGCGACGGTCGCCGTGTAGGCCCCGGCGGAGAGTCCGCCTTCGAGCGCGGCGTACCGGGCCGCCATCTTGATCCGCTGGTCCACGACGGCGTCCGCGGGTACACCCTCGTACCGGTCCTGGAAATACTGCCAGTCCACCTTCTCGGTGTACGAGTTCATGGCGTGGGCGGCGAGCTTGGTGAACCAGCCGCCCGACTTGATGTCGTCCGCGCTCAGGCTCTTGACGAAGTCCTTGATCTCGGCCTGCTCCTGCTCGACGACCTTCCGGTCGGCGGCCTCGTCGGCTTCGTCCGTGTCGGTGTCGGCAGTGTGCGTCGGCGCGTCTGTCATGGCGTGTGCCCCCAGGCTGCTGCGCGGCCGGCTGAGTTGCGGGGTGCGGGCACCCCGGCTGCCGTCTCCGCGCGGTGATTCGGCGAGCGGCACAACGGCCGCTCTGTCCTCCCCTTGAGGCGGAACCTTAGCGTGTCGTCGGGCGACCGGTGCCGTCGTGCGTCACGCGGGTGCGGGTGTACAAGAGGGGCGCTGTACGCGGGGGCGGACGCTCGTACGCGGTACGGGGGATCTGGGCGAAGTGGGATCGAGGCAACGCTGCGTGTCTTTACAGTGTGCTGTGAGTGACGGACGGCTGCGGTGCCTGCGGCGGGACGAGGTGCGGGCGGGTGCCTTTTGTGCGGGTGAGTGAGGTGAGTTCACCATGGCGGCGCACGGTGAGAGCGAGGCGGGCATCCTCCGGTGCTTCGGGCAGCAGTTGCGGTTGCTGAGGACCAGCCGGGGGCTGACACGGGCGGAGTTGGGCGCGAAACTCGGGTACGGCGAGGACATGGTGACGTCGGTGGAGCTGGGGCGGCGCATCCCGAGGCCGGAGTTCATTGATCGGGCGGATGAGGTGTTGGGGGCTGGCGGGTTACTGGTGGTGATGAAGGAGGAGGTGGCGCGGGCTCGGTATCCGGCGTTCTTCCGGGATGCGGCGAAGTTGGAGGCGGAGGCGGTTGAGCTGCATGTGTATGCCAACCAGGCGGTGCCGGGGTTGTTGCAGACGGAGGAGTATGCGCGGGCGGCGTTCGATGCGCGGCGTCCTCTTTTGGACGAGACGGTCATCTCCGAGCGCGTGGCTGCCCGCCTCGCACGGCAGGAGATCTTCGAGCGGAAGCCACTGCCGACGATCAGCTTCGTGATTGAGGAGTCCATGCTGCGGCGGCCGATCGGCGGGTGGGACGTCTGGCGTGGGCAGTTGGAGCAGATCTTCCTCCGAGGCCGGAGTCGGAACGTCGAGATTCAGGTCATGCCGACCGAGGTCAGCGAACATGCTGCACTGGCAGGGCCGTTCACCTTGATCGAGACGGTCAAAGGCCAGAGGATCGCCTATGTCGAGGTGCAGAAGGAAAGCCGTCTGCTCCACGGGCGGAGTTCGGTGCGTGAGCACGAGGAACAGTACGGCATCCTCCGAGCACAGGCGCTGACGCCCCGCGAGTCGTTGAAGCTGATCGAGAAGCTACTGGGAGAGCGGTGAACGCCGTGGACGAAGCGAAGGCGAACGGTGAACTGGTCTGGCGCAAGAGCACCTACAGCAGTGGCGAGGGTGGCGAGTGCGTGGAAGTCGCGGTCGCCGGGGGTGCCGTTCACGTGCGGGACTCGAAGCAGACAGTGTTGGGCGGGCCTGCCCTGAAGGTGGGTCCGGCAGCATGGACAGCGTTGCTTGAGACGATCTGAGCGGAACGACGGCTCGCGCTGGGCGCGCTCCTCCATGGAGGAGCCCGCCCAGCGTTACGCCTTACGAGTCTCAGCGCTTCGGCGGAGTCCAACGCCCGGCAGCGATCTCCTTGTCCAAGCGAGCTTGGAAGTGTGTGTGCGCGGCGCGCATCTCGGCCTCACGGTCGGCCTTGTAGAAGGGGGCCTTGTATCCGCCCGGAGGGGGGGTGCTCTCCGGGTGCTCAAGATGGGCCATGAGGTCGCTGTAATCCTGCTTGGTCTGACCGTGTCCGAAGGCGTTGTGGTTCGCGGCGATCTTGCGGCCGTCTGCGTCGAAGTACATCTCCGATTCGTAGTCGGACAGGACCGGATAGCGGGACTTGTAGATTGCCACGAGCTGATCGGCGGTGATGCCCAGCCAGACGGATACGAGCGCATCGAGCTCGACGAGCGCGGCGCGACGCTCGTACTCCGACCTCAAAGCCGTGTCGTACTCCCAAGTCGGCTTGAGATGCGCGGCGAGTGGCTTGATATTCGGCCAATTCGGGTTGGCCCAATCCTCGTAACCCGGCCAGATGCCGTGGAACAAGTCTCCCCAAAGTGGCGCGTAAGCGGTAGTAAGTGCATTGAGGCGCAGGGCGCGGATAAGGAGAGGGTGAGCAAGAGGGTGGTCGGGTGAGGGGGCAGGCATCTTGTGGGCTTCGGCGACTTGGAGGTCGGAACGCCCGGTGATACGCAGTAGATAGTCCAAGGGAAGCGTCGCCCAAAACCCGGCGTTCAGAGAAGTGAGGCGGTTGTCCGCGAGGGCCATGGACTGCATGGCGTGGACATGGGAGGGGCCAGGTGGGATCAGGGCAGCGAAGAGACTCCGTTCGTTCGAGAGACCAATCATTCGCCTCCAGGCCAAACGGAAGTAGCTAGTGTAGGGAACGCCATTCCAATGGTCCTTTTCTGATTCAAAATCGTCAAGACTGGATGACCTGAAATAGTTGCAGGCTGGGATAGCGTCCGGTGGCAATTGCGTGAGATCGAACGATGAGTAGTCCTTGTTGCTGTTGCAGGGAATATTCGGCTGCTTGTTGAAGGGGTTGGCGTAGGAGATATGGGGGCCTTGAAGGATCTCCTCTGAAACGGTCGCTGGATGCGCTGTCTTCCAGCGAATATGGCCCTCCTTCTTTGCCTTTCCTTCATCAAGTCCGATAGTGATGAACGGCTTCATGTGTGACAAGCGTAGAGGGATGGCCGCAAATGCGTTGATGACTGGAGTCTCTTCGGAGCTGACGGGGTAGAGAAGAGGGGTGCTCTCGAGTGGGGAAGCGGTGTCCCCGAGTAGAGACCGCCAACGCTGAAGTGTCTCCTTATTGACTGTCACGATCCGATGGCGGTGAGCTCGAAGGTCCCAGTCATTGTTGTATTTAAGGCCCGGTGTCTCTCCCCGCCCGTCATGTTGCAGAGATTCAGTGATCACGCTTGGGTCGTATAGCCAGGCCATCTGCGTGAAGTTGACTTCTTGGGGTGACCCGTAAACGTGAATTCCGAACTCGATGAGATTGTGAACCTCGGCAAAAAGTTGCTGCTTTCGTTGGTTTACGAAGTGGGCATGAAATCGGAGATGCCTGTATGCGGAAGCGCGAAGCTTCGCTTCCCTTACCCCGCCAAAGTGTGATCCCGGGTGCAGTAGTCCGATGATTCCTGTGCTGCTGGAATTGGCCCATGTGCGGCACATGAAGGCGCGGTAGAGGTCTGCTTTCGTGCCAGTAAGGTCGGGGTACGTGGATTCGGATCCAAGGAAAGCCACGACTCCGGAATTTATGACGCGTTCATTCAAGAAGTATTCTGAATTTTTCGAGCTGCTCAGCGTTTCATGCATCTCGAACCGGTGCTTCTCGGTGGATGGCTTGCTTTCCAGGGCGAACCAGGGATTACTCTCGGCCAGCACGAGGTTTTCGTGCCACTGGGGCCTGACCCAAGGCGGATTCCCCACCTGCAAGTCATACCCGCCCCGCGCGAAGACCTGCCCGAACTCCAACTCCCAGTGGAAGAACCCCTGCCGCTCAGCCACATCCCGAGCAACCCCCGCCCACGGATAACGCGACTCCAGCGAGTAGAACCGCTCCATGCCCATCCACTCGGGCAGCTCGTCCTCGTACTGCTCAAGCTCATCGAGCGTGTCGAACTGGGCTACCAGCGAGTCCTCCGGCACCCCCTGCGTGCCCAGCAGCGACTCCGCGAAGTCCAGCCAGTCGTCCAGCGAGGCCAGCGGGATCACCGGGCGGCGCTCCCCCCGGATCTGTTCCTTGCGGCTGCCGCCCCGCGGGCTCTTCGACTTGACCTCGACAACCTCGACCCCGCCGAACAGGTCCTCCTTCTCATACGTCTCCCGCGCAGGCGCACCCGACTGGCCCGGAACCGAAGCCGGGGCCGACGGCACGACCCACTCGCCCGACTGCGACGCAACCTCAGCCGCCCGCGCGTACGCCTCATGCGAACCGTCCAGCAGCGCAGCCTCCTGCACCGGCCAGAACCACAGCGCGCACCACGCGTCCATCAGCGTCTTCAGACGCCAGTACGGAGTGTCGACGGCCTCCAGGTCCGCCTTGACCTTCTCCCTCGGCACCGCGACCTCGGGCGAGCGCAGCCAGCCGTCTTCCGCACCCCACACGTCGATCCGCCGCGAGATCTCCCGCTCGGAGATCTCCAGTCGGCGCACGACCAGCCCCCACAGGTACTCCGCCCGCCGGGCCAGCCCCTGCAACCGCTTGGTCTGCGTGGCACTCGGCGACTTGGTGATCGCCTTCCGCCAAGCGGCGAGCGCCTTCGCCTCCGCCGGGGCCAGCGCCTTGGCCTCCTTCTCGGCCGCGACCGCGCCCCACTCCTTCGCCGGGAGGAGGAAGTGGTGCACCGCGCCTTCAGGCAGCGCCGCCCCCGCCAGCGCCTCCGACAACGGGAAGCGTTCCGGAGTCGCACCCAGCCAGCCGCCCTTCTTCAGGCGCTCGGCCGAGTACACCTCCCTGCGCCCGCCGATCAGCGAGTTGCCGCGCCGCAGGTGCAGCCCGAACCACGGCGCCTCCATCCCCGGATGCATCGTGTTCAGCCACAGCGACACCTCCGCCAGCTCCACCGCCGTGTCGTTGAGGTCCACGCCGTAGGAGTTGTGCAGCGCGATGTACGCCTTGGCCTTCTGCAACTCGACCGCGTACTTCTCAGTGTCGATGGCGACGCCCAGCTCGTCCTGGCGGCGCCGCAGGTACTCCGCCGCGACCTGGTTAATCGCCTCGTTGAGGAACGCGCCCGAGCCGAGCGCCGGCTCGCAGATCTTCCAGTCCAGCAGCTCGCGCGCCTCGGTCGTCGTACCGTCCTGGTCGAGGCGGTGCTGCAACGCGAGCTGGACCGTCACCCGGGTCAGCGACTCCGGCGTGTAGTACGACGCCGACGTCTGGCGGTCGCGCCCCGACAGGCGGTACACGAACGCGCCCGGCGCGTACCGCACGCGCCGCTCCTCGCCGGTGTCCTCGTCCTTGTGGCGGACGAACACCTCGTCCGGGTACTCGTCGGCCTTGGTCGCCGGGATCAGCCAGGAGCCGTCCTTGGGGTCGCCGTTCTTCGCGACCTCGTACAGTTCCTCGCCCGCGACGAAGCCCGAGTACGACATTAGGCCCTCGTACACCGCCCCGAGCTGGTTGATGCCGAGCTGGGCGTAGGAGATGAAGCCGCCGCGCTCCCGCTTCTTGCTGCGCGTCAGCATCAGCAGGCGCAGCACCCGGTACAGCGTCTCGTTGCGCAGGCGGGTGTCGATAAAGCGTTCCCCGCCCTCAGCGCCCGCCTCGGCCACGGCCTCACTGTCGACGCGCGGGTCCGGAACCGCGTCCCGCCCGATCAGCCGGATCGCATCCGGCTCGAACAGCTTGGAGTGCAGCGGCTCGAACCGCAGCCCCAGGTCCTCCGAGGTCTTCGCCGTCACGGCCTCCGCCGGCTCCGCGTCCACCCCGTGCGTACGGCGCGGGCGGTAGCCCTCCTGGACCTTGCGGAACAGCAGGTCCAGCGACTCGTACAGGTAGAAGCCCTTCCGGGACTTCTCGTCCACGAGGTCCCGCTCGGCGATCAGCTCGCCCAGGCGGCCCAGGCCGTAGCCCATCTGGTACTCGGGGTAGTCCGAGGGCAGGATGCCCAGTTCGGGGCGGGCTTCCGCGTACAGCAGGAACAAGACGCGGTACAGGTAGCGCAGGGACTCTCGGGTCAACTGGCGGCCCAGCTCGGGGAGTTCCTTGACCTGCTCCGGGCGGACGCCCGCCTCGCGCAGCCGGTCCAGGACCTCGTTGGCGATCAACTCCACGCTCAGCCGCAGGCCGTCCCGCAGCTCGTTGGAGACGCCCACCGCATGCTTCGTCGACTTGTCGACAAGCGAAGCGAGGGGGTTCTCGCCGCCCTCCTCCGGCGTGCGCAGCGAGTCCGCGCCGAACAGGGCGGCCACCGTGTCGAGTTCGCCGCCCGCCTTGGTGTCGTTGCGCTCCAGTGCCGTGTCCAGCGACACCGCCAGGTAGCGGCCCTCGCCCCATGCCGCCCGGTCGGCGAGCACGACGACGCCGCCGACCAGCAGCAGCACGTAGCGCGGGGCGTCCTCGCAGGCGAACAGGAAGGAGGCGAGCTTGGAGCCCGTGGTGATGGTGTGCTGGCCGTCCAGGCGCAGCTCGTCCAGGAGGCGGCCCGCGCCGTCCGGGTCCAGTGCGTCGTCCGGCTCGGCGGACCAGCCGCAGTCCAGGGCGACGAGGTCCTTCTCCGTGTGCGCGACCGTCACCTCGTAGGACTGGTCGGCGCGGACGACGGTGATCGTGCCGGGCTTGGCGTCGAAGCCGAGGGCGCGCAGCACCTCAGCGTTGAGGGCGCGGACGCGGTCGCGCCACTCGGGGGCGTCGTATGTCACGGCGTCGTCGCCGGTCGCCGCCCGCTCCTCGTCCATCGTGAAGTACGAGCGCGCCGCGAAGTAGGGGCGGCGCAGCGCCCGCAGGCCCGCGCGCGGCGTGACCGGCAGCGCGCCCTCGGCGCGCTCGGCGCCGGCGGCGTCCTCCTCGCGCTGCTTCCACTCGGCGAGCAGCCCGGACTTCAGGTCCTTGGGCAGGACCTCGGCGAGGTAGTGCGCGGAGAAGTAGTCGCCGCGGTTGACCAGGGAGTCGAACGTCATCGTGGTGAACCTCTGGGTGATGAGTCAGGCGGCGTGGGTCGGGGCGAGGACGGCGAGGACGCGGAGCATCGGGCGGCCGGTGGTGAGGAGGGAGTCCGCGAGGGAGGCGAGGCGTTCGCGGGTGCCGGTGGGCGCGGAGCCGTTGCCCGTCAGCGTCGGCTGCTCCCAGGCGCCCAGGCGGGTCTTGTACTCCTCGATGGGGGCCCTCAGCGGTTCGTCCCAGGCCTCGCGGTGCTGCTCCAGGAACGCCTCGGCGGTGTCCAGGACGCCCGGGATCGCCTCGGCGAGGCGGGCCGTGTCGTGGGCCAGGCCCGGGTTCGCCATCGTTGGGCCGACCTTCGCGCGGCGCAGGACCGCCACCATGTCGTCGTCGACCTCGCCGTCCTCGGTCACCGCCATCCACTTGACCACGGTCGGGCGGCCGAGCGCGTTGGAGTAGATGCCCTGCACGAGATACGTGGGTCGGGACACGTCGGCGGTCAGCACCGGCGCCTCCTGGCGGTCCAGGCGGACCAGGACCTTGTCCGTCAGCCACTCCATGACCGGGTGCAGGTCGGTCAGCAGCGAGATGTCCGGCCAGCTCGACGTCGCGGAGGCGCGGGCGCGCGTGAGGCTGTGGTCGGCGAGCCGCCGGTTGAAGGTGACCTTCAGGCGGTCGCGCAGGCCCTGCTCGCGGACGTAGTCCGGGGGCAGCGCCCTGAGGCGGTGGACCAGGTCGGAGGGCGGGACGAAGGAGAGCAGGCCGGTCTCCGGGTCGGTGGACAGGTCCAGGCGGTCGTGCGCGTCCGGGTAGACCTCGCGCAGCGCCTCGTCGAGGAACTCGCGGGTGGAGGCGAACAGCCGGGGCACGTGCGCCCTGGGCACCGCCGCGGTGCCGTCGCCGCCGTCCGTGCCGGCGCCGGCGGTCTCCTCCGGCTCGTCGTTCACGGCACCGAAGAAGTCGGCGAGGAAGTCGTCCATCGCGTCGTCGTCCGTGGCGGCGGCGCCGGTGCCGGGGGAGCGGCGGGTGTCCAGGGACTCGTCCACGGTGCGGCCCCGCAGCAGGTCCTGGATGAGGGACTTCTCCTCGGCCTCCGCCCGGTACAGGCCCGAGACCGCCTCCGCCGTGCCCAGCGACTGGTGGGCCTGGGCTTCGCGCTCCAGCAGGCGCTCCGCGACGAGGGTGTCGTCCTTGGCACCGTCGACCGAGCTGGTGAGGATCAGCGCCCGGAACTGCGGCTCGTGCGCCTGCCCGTAGCGGTCGATGCGGCCGTTGCGCTGCTCGATGCGGATCAGCGACCAGGGCACGTCGTAGTGGATGAGCTGGTGGCACTGGCGGTGCAGGTTGACGCCCTCGGAGGCGACGTCGCCGGTGAACAGGATCCGTACGGGCGTGTCCGCGAGGCCGAAGTCCTCCACGCACTGCATCTGCTGCTCGTCCGACAGGCCGCCGTGCATCACGCGGGCCGCCTCCTGCGCGGCCTTGCCCTTGAAGCCGAGGGCCTGCGGCACGGTCCGTGCCAGCCACTCCAGGGTCTGCACGCGCTCGGAGAAGACGACGACCCGGGTGTCGGACTTCGGGCCGACCCCGATCTCCCGCAGCTGGTCCAGCAGGGCCCGGAACTTGCCCGAGTCGGTCTCCGGCATGCCCGAGGACAGCTCCAGGAGCCGGTGCAGCGCGGCGCGTTCGGCGGCCGTCGACTCCGGGGCGTTCTTCTTCTCCAGCGTCTTGATGCGCGTGGTGACCGTGGCCTTCAGCGCCGCGTGGGAGGAGAGGAAGGACTTCAGCAGCGTGTACGGGAACAGGGGGACGTCGCTGACCGACTTGGAACCGTCGGACGGCAGCCAGACCGCGGCCAGCTCCTCGAAGATCCTCTCCTCGGCGGGGGTGGCCGTCACGTGGATCGAGCGGGAGGGGCCGCGGTCCGCCCACTGGCCCTTCATCTGCTCCCGCACTTCGGGGCTGACCTTCGTACGCCGGATGAACAGGTGCTTGATGTCCTCGGCGCGGTAGTGCTCGGGGTCGCGGATCGCGGCCGGGTCCAGCAGGGAGATCAGCTCGGCGAAGGAACGGGCGTCACCGTTGTGCGGGGTCGCGGAGGCCAGCAGGAGGGCGTCCGTGTGCGGGGCGAGGGTGCGGGCCAGCTGGTTGCGCAGGGAGCCCTTGTTGATGAGGTTGTGCGACTCGTCGATGACGACGGCGTCCCAGGTGATCCGCTCCAGGTGGTGCTTGTACTGGTCGGTGTTCTTCAGGGTGTCGATGGAGACGATGACCCGCTTGAAGTACGTGAACGGGTTGCGGCCCGCCGGGATCTCCCGCTGGATCCGCTCGATGCCCACCGAGTCCAGGCGCACCAGCGGGATCGCGAACCGCGTCCACAGCTCGTGCTGGAACTGCTCCAGGACGTGCTGCGGGGTGACGACGAGGATGCGCTCGCCCCGGCCGCGGCGGATCAGCTCGGCGAGCGTGAGGCCGATCTCCAGGGTCTTGCCGAGGCCGACGACGTCCGCGATGAGCAGGCGCGGGCGCAGGTTGCGGCCCGACAGGGCGAGTTGCGCAGGACGCTGCTGGTAGGGGAGCGAGTCCAGGAGGAAGGAGTCCGCGAGCGCCAGGCCGCGCTCGGCCTGCGGCAGCGGCGTCTTGCGCAGGACCGCCTCCAGGAAGAGGCGCGAGCGACGGAAGTTCGGCGAGTCGTCCCGCACCAGGCGGGTCCGCCTAGGGTCGAGCAGTTCGATCCGGTCCAGCCCGGTGAAGAACACCGCCTCCTGGTCGCGTACGAAGTCCGACGCGCCGACGGCCTCGACGCGGACCCCGTCGTGCTCGGTCCGCGTCGAGTTGCGTACCAGCCACACCTCGTCGCGCACGAGGATCTGGGCGCCCGGCGGGAACTGGGCGTCCTGGTCGCTCGTCGCGGGGGCCGTTGCGAGGTCGGCGGTCACTCGGGTGCCTCCTGGATCGTCGTGTCGAAGTGCTGGGCGGTGCTGCGTCCGGGGCGACTGTGGTGCCACCGTGCGGCCGGGGAGGGCGTGGGTCAAGGGAGGTGCCGTGCCATGGTCAGGCGCTGCCGCTCGGTGCGAACGGCGCTCCCACCGCGTATGCGGCCCTGATGCGTTGGGCCGTCTTGCGCGCCTGGGCGGAGTGGCGCAGGGCGCGCGACGCCTCCGTACCGTGCCGGGGCGGTCTCACAGGACGGCTCGGCGCCGGCTGCTCCCCGTGGGAGCGGTGTGGGGTTTCGCCAGGCTCGGAGGTGACGGGCTCTCGGGGTTCGGTCGCGTCCGTGACGACGGTCGGTGCCGGAAGCGTGGGTGTGGGTACCACCGAGTCGGCCTCGGTCACAGGCTCCGGTGTGGCCGAAGCGGTTGCCGTGGGCAGGTCCTCGAAGGGCATGGTGAGTGGCGGGGCGGGTGCGGGCGGCGGCGCGGTCGGCCCGTGCTGACGTGCGGTGTGGGCAGTGAGCCGGCGGCGCGCCTGGGCGATCTTCAGCCCGTGGGCCTCGACGACCGAACGGCACCGCTGCACCACCTCGACCAGCGACGGACGGTCCTGTGCGCGGTGGGCGAGCATCGCCGTCAGCAGGGGCACCAGGTCGGCGGGTGCGCCGGACAGGTCCGGAGCGGAGTCAGGGTCGGTGACCAGGTGGAAGACCATGTAGGGCGTCGCCGCCTGGTACGGATAATGGCCGGTCGCGGCGAACAGCAGCACCGCACCGAGTGCGTAGACGTCCACGGCGGGCGTCAGGGGTTTCTCACCGGCCGCCTGCTCCGGGGCCATGCAGACCGGGGTGCCGACCACCTGGTTGGGCGCGGTCAGTGACACGTTCGACTCGGCGAAGGCGGCCAGGCCGAAATCGATGATCTTCGGACCGTTGGGGCCGAGGAGTATGTTCGCCGGCTTGAGGTCACGGTGCAGCAGGTCCTGTGTGTGTACGGCCGCCAGTGCCTCGGCGAGGATGGCGCCGAGCGCGGCGGTGAGGACGGTCGGCAGCGGGCCGTGCGTCTCCACGTGCTGGGCGAGGTCGGGGCCGGCCACGTACTCGGTGGCCAGCCACGGGCGCTCCGCCTCCGCATCGGCTCCCAGGAATGCCGCGATGCGCGGACCCCAGATGGTCTTGAGGACCTCGATCTCCTGCGCGAACCGTCGGCGGGACTCGGAGTCCACGACCAACGGCTTGATCACTTTCACCGCGGCGGGCTCACCGCCGAGGGATTCCCCGAGATAGACCTGACCCATGCCTCCCTGGCCGATCCGGCCGAGGAGCTCGAAGTCGCCCAGCGAAACCGGGTCCTCGGGGTTCAGGGGCGTGATCTGCACGTGTGTCCTCGAAATTCCGTCATGGCGAGCGCCTGATCAGCCGCGATGGGCGCCATGAGACACGGTAGTGGATGTGGTCGTGGCCGGATGCGGGGTTTGCGGGATGGAGATATCAACCTGATGAAGGTGGAGAACCTGTGGAGACACCTCGGGGCGACGCGTCGCCTGGTGGATGCCGAGTCGTGTCCCGGGACGGGAGCAACTGCCCTCCGGTGAGCCCTCCCGCCAGCAGCCGCGCTGTCTCCTCCGCCAGTCGTGTCGCTCGCCGGGCCTCCGCCCGAAGCTCGTCCACGCGCCGGAACGCCTCGCCGTATCGCCTCTGCTCTTCCATCGGCAGCAGCGGCACACGCAGCCGTCCCGGGCTGACCATCAGTACGGTGCTGCCCGTCGAAGCACCCGCGATGTTCTCCTCCGCGCCGAGAAACCCGGCCAGGAACCAGGCGTCCAGGCGGCCGGGATCCGGCCGGAAGAGGTGGACGTGGTGCCCGAGCAGCGCTCCCGCGTCCGCCTCTCCCGCGACCCGGGTCATCGGGCCGCCTCCGCTCGCGACCGCTCGTACGAGGACGTCCCCGGCGGCGATCACGCGCGGTGTGTCGCTGCGCAGCTCGGCCGGGTCGCCGGTGGGACCCGACCCGCGCGCGATGTCGGATGCTGTGAGGACCGCGCGAGCCGTCTGCTCGTCATCCGCGCCGTCCCCACGGCCACGCGCGCCTTCGGGCAGCGTCCGCAGGATGGTGAGCGCTCCACCGCGAGCGAGGTCGGACGCCGTCGCCGTCCGCCACTCGCGCGCTGCGGTGCCTGCGGCGCTCCAGCCCTCGTGACCGGCGGCCTGCGCGAGGGACTTCGCGGCTCTGACGAGATTCCGGCTGGTGGCATCGACCTCCGCCGAGAGTTCCGCCGGATCGATGGCGGCGCGTGACGTCCTCACATGCCGTGCAGGAGTCAGGTCCACGACATCATCCAGCAGGTCGACCACTCCGACTGCCCGAGAGGTGCCTGGCTCGCCTTCGAACGCGTCCGGGTCGCCGGTGAACGCCTCCCACGCGCCGAGGGCCTGCGCGGCGATCCGCTCCCAGTCCAGGGAGGAGGAGCGACTCCCGCCTCGTGTGCGCGTGGCCGCCGCGCCGCGGCGTGCGGAGTCCGTCTCCGCCTCCGCCGTGTCGAGGAAAAGGACTGACTTGCGCTCCGCGCCGCCCGGTTCGGGCCGTTGCAGGACCCAGACCTGGAGCCCGATGTGCAACGGCACCGCCGCGCCGGCCGGCAGGGCGATGACCGCGCGCAGTGCGCCGCCGCGTACAAGCTCCGCCCGTACGCGGCGCCCCGATGCGCGGCCCGCCGTGGCAGGAGGCAGCAGCAGGGCCGCGTAGCCGCCGGGCGTCACGTGGGCCAGCGCGTGCTGCACCCAGGCCAGCTCGGACTCGGCGCGGGCCGGAACGCCGTACGCCCAGCGAGGGTCGTACGCCAGCTCGTCGTGGCCCCAGTCCCGGACGCCGTACGGCGGGTTGCTCAGCACCGCGTCCGCGACGAGGTCGGGGAAGGCGTCCGCACGGAGGCTGTCGCCGGCGCGCACGGTGACCGTGGCGTCCGGCGCCGTCAGCATCAGGCTCACCGCGCTGCGCTGGGCCTGTACGGGCAGCACGTCCTGGCCGTACAGCTCACGCGCGCCGCGGCGGGCGGCGGCCGCCAGCAGGGAACCGCTGCCACAGGCCGGGTCGAGGACGCGGGTAGGAGTGCCGGGGATCAGGCGCGCGAGAAGATCCGCGAGCGCCGTGGGCGTCCGGTACGCGCCGCTCGCCGCGCTGTCCTCCAGCTCCCGCTCCGCGAGCACGCCCAGCGCTGCCTGGCCGCCCTCCTCTCTTACACACACGTACAGCGCGCGCAGGACTTCTGCGTCCGCTGTCTCGAAGCGGACGGTGTCCCCGCCCGGTACGGCGTCGGCCACGGCCGCCGCGTCGCGCTCGGCGTGAGCGGCGAGGCCCGCGTCCGGCAACTGCGCGGCGGCGGTCAGTTCATCGCGCGGGCGGCCGGCTGACGCAAGGACCAGGAGCAGTAGCTCGGCCGTACGGCCGGCGGTGCGCGCGTGCAGGCGGAGGGTTGTGCGCAGCTCCTCCGACGCGGTTGCGGCTGAGGCGTGACCGCGGGAGGCGAGCCAGTCGCGCACGGCCTGGAGGTCGTACAGAGGACTGGCCTCGGTACCGCCGGACGGCGCCGGGAAGCCGTCGTGCCTGCGACGCCAGTTGCTGACGGTGGCGCGCGTGACCCCCGCGATGCGGGAGATCTCGGCGGCGGTCACCTGGGCGGATGGCTGAGGCGCAGCGGGTGTCCCGGGCCTCTCGGTGGAGGACATGGCAACAACGTACAGCAGCCGTCAAATCTGTCAACGTGATTGACAGTGCTTTCAGTGGCGTGCTTGTCTGGTCTTGCTTCCCGGTTGGGAGCGCACCTCGGTCGCGGCGCCGTGTCTTCGGCATTCCCTGTCGGCCGCATCCGTCCTCTCCTCACAGCACCCATGGGGGTACCAGGTCATGTCCACTCCTCCCTGGGGCCAGCAGCCGCAGGTCCCGAAACCGCCGAAGAGAACAAGATCAAGTCCTGTGCCGGTGCCGGCTGCCTCGGCATCGTCGCCGTCCTGATCCTGGGCACCCTGATGTCCGTGGCCGGCGGCGGCAAGCCGGACAGCAAGCCCGCCGCGCCGAGCCCAGCCACCGCGTCCTCCGACGCGAGGCACAGCGGCAAGGCCGCCCCGCCGTCCTCCACCCGGAAGAAGACGCCGCAGACCGTCACCTACGTCGTCACCGGCACTGGCGGCGCCGACGTCCAGTACGGCCCGGCCGGGTCCTCCGCCCAGGGCGGCGTGCCGATGACCGTGACCAAGCCGCCGCGCGACGCGCCGTACTACTCGATCACCGCGCAGCTTCAGGGCGGCGGCCACGTCACCTGCTAGCTGAAGGTCAACGGCAAGGTCATCGCTCTCGCCAGCCTCGCCTTCCGCCGCGTCACTGGCCGTCTCTCTTCCTTCGCAGCCCACAAGGAGGAAGCGCGGATACTGCGCTCACGGAGCTCCGTCGATCACCCGCCTTCGGCCGCTGCCTGATGATCAGGCTCCAGCGTTGCGATCAGCAGTGCATAATCCGAACCAGTCGGGAACATCCGACATTGAAGCCGTGGGGGGCTTAGTGGATCAGGAACGGTACGTCCAGGAACCCAACCAAGTACTGCACCCTGGGAAGTACCGCCGCGAGCGGTACAACGACACGAACGGCGCCGTCTACGAGACGACGCACTACGACGCGCACGGCAACGCCTTCACCCAGAACCACCAGCTCGGCTCAGCCGAACGATACGGGTACAACTACGTGGGAGGCGATGCACCTCGGGCTCCCCGCGCTCACGCCCAGCCGTGGGATCAGCCCGCTGCCGGGGCTGCTGCGGCCGCCGCAGGAGCGGTCGGCGGGGCGGCGGCCTACTACGAGATTGCTGACAACCACCTGCAGGCCAACATGTCCAGCGAGGACGGCGAGGACAGCGGGGAGTTCATTCTCATCGTGCTGGTCACCGTGGCTGTGCTGGCGCTGGGCCCGCTGTTCCTCGGAGCGTGGATGGTGCGCCGCGCCGCAGCCGCCGGCTGGAGCCTCACGCACGGCAGGTTCGTGCTGCTGATGGAAGTTCCTTGGCTAGCGGTCCTGTGGGGCTGGCTGTTCGACGGAGGCGCCGCAGCCTGGATCGCGGCCGTGGGCACCGCTGGAGCGATCGGCATCTGGTACGGGCTGACGCTGCGCGACGGGGCCCGCTGGCGCCGTGAGGATGCTGAGCCGGCGTAGCCGCATCGCATCGCGCCCGGCCGCCCCGCAGTCGGCCGCCATCACCTCTGAGTCGAACGGGTGACGGCTGAGACAGCCCAGGACCAAAGATCAACTACTGGCGGCTTTGGGGGCTCGCTCAGCGCTCCCCACGGCACATCGCAGACCACCCGCCGCTCCCGGGCCGCTTGACGCACTCCAGAGGCCACCCAAGAACCCGGGACGATGCATCACTGCGGGCGGGCGACCCCGCGCCGCCCGCGCCTCACACTCCCGCTGCGAAAGGAACCATTGCCATGGGTCCACGAACCACCGGAGCGGCCCGGTGAAGCTGCTGCTCTTCTCGGATCTCCACCTGGACACACCGTTTCGCTGGGCCGGACCGAAGGTAGCGAGGCAACGTCGGCTGGCCCTGCGTCAGACGCTTGAGCAGATCCGTGATCTGGCAGAATCAGAGCACGTCGATGCTCTGGTGTGCGCGGGCGATCTGTACGAACACGATCGGGTGTCGCCCGACACGGGGGCGTTCCTCCGCGAGGCGTTCGGCGCGCTGCATCCGCGCCCGGTGTTCCTGGCCCCCGGTAACCACGACTGGTACGGGCCCAGCAGCCTGTACCGTCAGGTCAACTGGCCCTCCAACGTGCACGTCTTCACCGAGTCGAGGCTGTCCCCGGTCGAACTCACCGACGGCTTCACGCTGTGGGGCGCGGCCCACCAGGCGCCTGCAAACACCGACAACTTCCTGGACGGCTTCGAAGTCGACCGCGGTGGGGTGAACCTGGCGCTCTTTCACGGCTCGGAGCAGTCGGAACTGCCCTATCAGGGGTCCGGCAAGGTGCCGCACGCTCCCTTCAAGGCCCGTCAGATCCGCGAGGCGGGCCTGGACCACGCCATGCTCGGCCACTTCCACCTGCCGAAGGACGCCGAGACCCATACCTATCCGGGCAACCCCGACTCGCTGGAGTTCGGCGAGACGGGCGAACGCGCCGCGGTTGTCATTACCGTGGCGCCGGACGGCACCGTGCAGCGGGCGCGGCACCGCGTCGCGCGCAGCGAGGTCCACGACGTGACCGTCCGACTGGACGGCATCCAGCACACCGGGCAGGTACGCGACCGTGTCGCGGCAGCCGTCGCCGCTCTGTCCGGCATGGTCCGGGTGACGCTGGAGGGCGAGGTCGCCCCGGACGTCGACGTCCGAACGGAGGGGCTTGACCGCGTCGCCCCGCACCTGCATGCGCTGGTGGCCAGGCTCGGGACCGTCCGCGCCGCCTACGACTTCACGGCACTGGCGGAGGAGGCCACCGTACGTGGCCAGTTCGTCCGGGACGTACAGGCGGCCACCCACTTTGACGACGACACCCGCCGACGGGTCCTGATCACCGGTCTGCGGGCCTTCGACGGCCGCACGGACGAACTGGAGGTGCGCTGATGCGCATAGAGAAGGTCACCGCCCACGCCTTCGGCCCCCTGGCGGGAGAGACTCTGACGCTCGCCCCGGCGATGACGGTGGTTTGCGGCGAAAACGAGGCAGCGAAGTCCAGCTGGCACGCCGCCGTGTACGCCGCCCTGTGCGGCCGGCGTCGCGCCAGGGGCCGCCCGAACAAGGACGACCAGGAGTTCTCCGACCGGCACCGTCCGTGGGACCGTCCAGAGGAGTGGGTGGTCTCCTGCACCCTGTCCCTGGACTGCGGGCGCCGCATCGAACTTCGCCACGACCTGGCAGGACTGGTCGACTGCAGGGCCACCGACCTGGCGCTGGGACGCGACGTGTCTGCGGAGATCATGAACGACGGCTCGCCCGACGGCTCCCGCTGGCTCGGCCTGGACCGCCGCTCCTTCGCCGCCACCGCCAGCGTCACTCAGGCCCAGCTGCTGTCCGTCCTCGACAACGCCGACAGCCTGCAGGAGCACCTGCAGCGCGCGGCAGCGAACGCGAACACCGACAGCACGGCCGCCCAGGCGCTGGACTGCCTGCAGGCGTTCCAGCGCGAGCACGTCGGCCAGGACCGGCGCAACAGCACCCGCCCCCTGCGGCTGGCCAAGGACCGGCTCACCGAGGCCAAGGAGCACCTGGAAGAGGCTGAACGGCTCCACCGTGACTACCTGGCCTTCCTCGCCGACGCACAGGAATGCCGTGAGGCATCCCGCTCCGCCGGCGAGAAAGTGTCGGCCTACGAGTCCGAGATCGCCCGGCTGGAGCGCCTGATCGACATCGCCACGGCGGCTGTCAGTAAGCGAGAGAAGGCGGATCGCCTCGCGGAGCGGCTGGGCGCTGTCGGTGCCGACCTCCGCCGCGAACGGAACCGGCTCGAGCGAGCCCGGCAGCTCCACGCCGCGCTCGGCGGCAAGCCACCCACGGACACCCTGGTCAGCGAGCACACCGCCCGCCAGGTCAGCGACGCGCTCAGTGCATGGAAGGCCGCACCCGCCCCCATCGTTCTCACAGGGAAGACAGCATCCCAGCTGGCCGAGGAGATCGCCGCACTGCCCGACCGACCGGACGGAGACACGGCCGTCCACGACGACGTACGCACCGCCGTGTCCGAGTACGACAAGGCCGCGGCCGTGCTCGAAGAGCACCTGCGCAGCAGGCCCGCCGCATTAGAGGCCGACGCGGACGTGGCTGCCGCCGTCAAGGCCGGTCCGCAACAGATCCGGGAGCTCATCCAGTCCCTGGCCACGCCACTGCCCGAGATGCCGGACGGGCTCGCGAACGAGCTTGAGGCCGCCACCACGGAGCAGGACAGAGCCGCCGCGGCCCTGGAGCAGGCGCGGCAGCAGGACGCCGAGGCGAAGGGCGCGCTGCATGACGCCGAGTCGGCACTGGCGGCCGCCCAGACGCGCGCGGCCGCCCGGCAGGAGGCGCGGGCCGAAGCGGCATGTACCAAAGCGGCCGCCGCGAAGCGGCGCCGGACGAGTCTGGCGGGGGCGGCGGTAGCAGCCCTCGCTGTCAGCGCAGCACTGTTCGCTGCCGGCCTCTTCGCCGCCGCGGCCGTGTGCGGGATCATCAGTCCAGCCCTGCTCGCGGCATCGGCGCTGACCCGGCCCTCGCGAACGAACAGCAGCCAACAGGCCAACACTGCCGGAGAGGCGCTTCGGGAGAAGGCCGCCCTCGAGCAACGGCTGGCCCAGGCCAGGCAGCGGGTGGCCGACAGCGCCGCTGCCCTGAGGCGGATCGGCGACGACCTCGCGGCAGCTGAGCGCGCTGCTACCGTCGCTCAAACGCGGCAGGAGGAGCATCAGCGAGCGGTCCGCGCCGCAGAGGCGAGACGGGAGAAGACAGCCGCACGCTGCGCCGAACTCGGCGTGCCGGGCGGGCCCGAGCGGCTGACAGCGCTGGCCGCCGAGGCCGAGCGAGCCATCGCCGCCACTGTGGCCGAGGAGCGCTGGAGGGAGCAGTGCGAGCGGCTCCACGCGGATGCGGCCGAGGCCGAGCGGCGGCTGCGCAATGCGCTGGCCGCCCGTGGCGCGGACGGCCCTGGCGACTCGATCCAAGCCGCGCTGCGTGCGTATGAGGAACAGTGCCGTGCCCGAGCCGAGCAGGCCGCAGCCGCGAGTCGGCGGGTGGCCCTCACCGAGCAGCACCACGTCCGCCGCGAGCGGGAACACGAGGCCGCCTTGGCCGAGGAGAACCGCGCCGCCGCTCGCGCAGCCCTGCTCGCCGCAGCACAGACTGCCGAGGTCAATGCCGCCACCCGCGAGTGCGAGTTGACCGACTCCATACAGCCCCTGCTCGCCGCCCTGGAACAGTGGCAGGAGGAGCGCATTGCCGCGCAGGCTGTCCTTGACGAGAAGCGGACCCAGTGGAGCGAGCTGCAGACCCTCCTCGACGGCGCCGGCATCCAGGACCTCGCCGCCACGGTTGCCGCCCTGGAGGCACAGAACCAGCAGGCGGAGTCCGACGCAGCTGATGCCGACAGAGACGCTCAGGCCGCATCGGCTCGCCTCACCTCGGAGGCAACGCAGGAAGGGATCACGCAGTCGGACCCGCGCAGGCTTGCAGAGCTGCGGGAACGGGTCCGAGAAGCTCTCAGCGACGCCCGCCGCGCGGCCGGCGAGGCCGCCGACACCGCCGCAACCGCCGACGGAGGTCTCGCCCAGCGCGCCAAGGACCTGCCCTCGGTCGCCGAAGCCGAGGAAGCACTGTCCGTAGCCCAGAGCGAACTGGATCGGGTGGAGCAGCTCGACAGCACCCTCTCCCTGACCCAGCAGTTCCTCCGTGATGCCCAGGAGCGGGTGCACCGCGACATCGCACCAGTGCTGGCCGAAAACCTCAGGCAATGGCTCCCGCGCGTCACCGGCGGCCGCTACACCGATGCGATGGTCGACCCCTCCGACCTGCGCATCCGGGTCTGCGGCAGCCAGCGGATCCTGCGCCAGTCCGACCGTCTCTCCCGCGGCACGGCCGAACAGGTCTACCTGCTCCTGCGCATCGCACTCGCCCGCCACCTCGCCACGCGCGACGAATCCTGCCCACTGCTGCTGGACGACGTGACCGTGCAGTCGGACGCCGCCCGCACACTGGCCCTCCTCGACCTGCTCCACGAGCTCTCCGCTCACCAGCAGGTCATCCTCTTCGCCCAAGAAAGCCTGGTCGCCGACTGGGCCCGACGCACCCTCACCGGCCCGGAGGACTCGGTCATCACGCTGGAGCCGGTCGCCTCTCAGTGACCCTGTCACCGCGAGGAACCTCCGGCCGTCGCTGCGCGAGCGCAAGCAGTCAGCGCGTGCTCGCGCAGCCACCGCAGAAAAGTGGAGTCGACGGCGTTTGGAGGCCGCGTGGCGTTCTGCGTCGCCTGCCCCGCCTGGCTTCCATGCCTCCGTATTACGAGGGTAAGAACAAGGTCGTGCGCCCCGGTGCGAATGCGAACTCCTTATTCCCTGAGTCCACGTTGCGCTGCCGGTCACGTGACCGGCAGCCCCGCTATACGAGAGTGTTCACACCACGGAGTCGAACGAGACAGACTGCCCCCCATCGTCGACATTCTGGCCGCCGACTGGTGCGAGGGTAACCAACCCGCCCATGACTAGCTAATTTGATGCATCATCAGATAGTGCATCGGCGCGGTGTCGGCGTGGACCTGGGGGTGGCTGTGTTCTGGTGCCCAACCTGTCGTGCGGAATTGGAGCCGTCACAGCAGCAGACCGTCGTGACCTGCCAAACCTGCACGGCTCGGCTCCGCATCCCCATCGACATACGAGCTAGGGTCGTCGAGGTGACAACACCCGTGTACGCGGCTGAGTGGGTCACGCTCCGCTGCCCGCAGTGCCGGACGTCAGACGAGTGGCCTGTCCCCGGTGCGACGTGCCGCTGCGGAACACGCGTCCGGTTCCCGCTCGGTGGGGGAAAGGACCGTCGAGCCTCGCAGCCCCGACGCCGTCCGGCGGACACGCCTTCTCCGAGTCACTCGATAGCCCCGTCGCCTCCGTTCGCGCGCCTGGCTCCGACGCCCTCATCCCTCAGCCATTCTGCGTCCCAAGCGGGACCGTCACCGCTCCGCCCCGAAGTCCGGCGTCAGGACGTGGAACAAATGACGCCGGAGGGGCTGGAGAGTATGGTCGCCGCCCTGTTGCGGCGTGACGGCTGTGCCTACGCCGACCGGGTCGGGGGCCGCGGCGACGAGGGCATCGACGTGGTCGGCAGGACGGCTGACGGCCGCAGCGTCCTGGTCCAGTGCAAGCACTACCGTGCCCAGAAGGTCAGCCCGCGCGAGGTAAGGGAGTTCGCCGGTGCCGCGGCGGCTTATCCCGGGGCATTGCGGCTGTTCGTCACCACGAACGAGTACACCCGTGACGCCGCCCGTTGGGCCGCCGAGAAGGGAGAAGTCATCGCAATCGACATCGTGCACCTGCTGCGCTGGGCCAGCCGAATCTGGAGCCCCATGAACTCCTGAGTCTCTGTAGGGGCTGCTCCGGGCGTGGGGCGGGTGTGTCCGGACGGCCCGGTTCACCTTGTTACCGCGTGCGGGAGCGCTCGCCCGACCAGATGGCATGGTCGAGCTCCCAAGGTGTGCAACCGAGCCTTCGTGCCGCTTCCGTGACAAGGGTCGTCGCTAATCGGGCCACCATCGATGGGATGATGAACGCTCAGCCCGTCCGCACTGAGGACGTTGAGGCGCTCAGCGTGGACAGCCTGCGCCTCAACATCCCCGCCGTAGCACAGGAACTGGCGGTCCGCCTGGACCACGCGCTCGGCCGGGCGCGCCGATAACGTCCGGGGGAGGGCGTCTCGTGGACGAGTGAGTGGGCAGACCTGCCCATTCGGTGAACACCACAGTGGTGCTCGCGACGGCGGGATCGGTCGTTCGGGCGGCGCAGAGGGCCCCGTTGCTGACCAGCCATGCCGCTTCTCGGCCCGCTGGACGGCACAACCGAACGCACCATGGCGACCAGGGTGGGGGAGCCGGGGCTTGAGGCAGCCCCCCACACCTGGTGCTCCTGTCCGTCACTCCTGCTTGCTGCCATTCCGTGTCGATGTCAGTTCTCGCTGTAGCGGGCCAACACCGCGTCTCTCTCCTGCTGCCACGTCCAGTGCGTGTCGCGGCGATTGAACTCGGTCACGGCCAGCTCGAAAAACTGGCCCGACGGCTTCTTGCTCTGTCCGTTGACTACGATGGCCGAGAGCATCGGTCCGTTCTTGTCCAAGCGGCAGACGTCCGCAAGCAGGAGCGACATCATCCGTCCGTGATAGTGCACACGGTGATCCGGCGCCAGCGCCTCGCTCAGCGCCTTGTAGGTGTCCACTCGACCCTCCCGGGCCCAGCCCCGCAAGGTCTCCGCCATCGCGTCTTTGGCCGCCAAGTATGTTGCATCTCCGTACTTCATGAGCGCCTCCCCCAACCTCGACTGGGCGACAACGCTACCGAGTTGAGCTGTGTCGGTCACTCACCATGACCCGGCATGGTGGGCCGGGTTCACAGCCGCGTTTCGTCAGCCTCCAAGAACCCGAAACCCTGCACCATCCGTGCCATGGCCCGGCGCAGCAGCTGGCGTTGGTCGGTCTCTTCTTTCCAGGGCAGGGTGGTGATGGCCACGGACATCTCCGGCAGCGTGTTCCGGTCGGTTGACCCGAGCGGGGTGAGGTCGATCAGGTCGGGGAGCATGAGGTGCGGACCGGGCTGGTCGTATCCGTGCTCTGCTGACAGACAGATCTCGACGGTGGGGCTGCCCGACCAACGGTGGGCGGACGGCTCGAGGGTGGCTGTTTGTGGCAGCAGGTGGGCGGCGGTTGTCCAGGCGGCGAACAGGACCTCCTGCACTTCCTCCAGGGTCAGCTTCGTCGCGCTTGCGACCATGCTGGTGGCACCCAGCGCTGCCTTCCACGCGGCGGTGTCCGCGACCCGGACCTCGGCGCAGGTGACCACACCCCAGCTGTCGAGGGCCATCATCACCTCGCCGACCAGAGCAGGAGAGCCGTTGGGTGCCGTGATGGTGCTGGAGTAGCTGACCTGCTTCAGTGAGTTGGGGTGCGGTCCGGATAGCCACGCTTCCGCCGGTAGGTGCGCTCCGCGGCGGGCGGAGAGCACGGTTACTACGCTGGCCAGCGTGCTGGCGGGGAGTGTCGCCTTAAGCTGTCGGTGCTTTTCGGTGGAGACCTCGAGCGTGCTGGCGTCAGCCCAGGGCATCCTGGCTAGGGCACGAAGCCGCAGCTGCGGCACGTCGCGGTCGCCGGTCCAGTTTCGGGCCGACGGTGACAGGGCAAAGTCGATCCGGGGTACCGGTTCCCACCGCCGCTGCCCGTCGGGCCCGCGCACCAGTCGGCCAGGGCCCCAGCGGCCCTCACTCAAATCTAGTACTCGGGTGTCCGTGTCGAAGATCGCCTGCTCAACCGCGTCGGCGATCGGATAGCCGAGCGCTGCTGTCGGGTCGCCGCCGGGTGCCGCGCCACCGGCCGCGAGAAGCTCCAGCCACAGCGGCTCGGCCACCGCTACCGGCCGCCGGTGCGGCAAGGCGCATAGCACCCAGCCGTACCCGGAGGACGTGGCGGGCGCGAAATGCTGCACGACACCCACGCCCTCGGGCAGGACCTCGCTCGTGGGCCCGCCGACAGGCACCTTGCGGTTAAGCGCCTCGTAGGCCTGGACGAATTCCTGCTGCCGCGCGGGCAGGCCCTGGCCTGGTCGATAGACCGGGCCTGTGATCTGTGTCCGGTCGTGCGCCTCGGAAACCGCCTTCTCCACCACGCTGGCCAGGAACTGTGGGCTCGGACCTCTGCGGGACGCCCATCCGGCGGCCAGTAGACGCTGGACCTCGGTCCTCGGAAGCCAGTGTGTGCCGTCCGCCTCCCGGACCGGGACAACCACGGTGTGCGGGTTGACCTGGCCGTGCTTGCCGACGGGGGCCGCCAAGACGTAGGGAAGACTGGACACCGGCTGCGGGGGCACATCGACGGCGACGATCCCGCGACCTTCCCCGTACGGGATCCAGTCCACGTCTACGCCCCGGGGTGGCGGGGTGATGCGCTCCCGGATGAGCTTGCGCACCTGATCCAGGTTGACCGCATCGCGTTCGAAGGGGCACAGCTCGTGGAAGACCTCACTCTCGCCCTCGCGCCGGGTGCTGATCCCCAGGACCAACAGGCCGCCCGACGGCGCGTTGGCGAACGCCGCGACGTCCTTGGCGAGTTCCTCGATCTGCGCTGGGCTGGACAGATGGTATGGGTCGCGCTTCGCATCCAGCCACACGCATTCGCGCAGGCCCAACAGCTTCTCCGGGGCCTGGATGCGAACAGCTTCCCGGGCATGCTCCAACAATGCTTCTGACACAAGGTCATTCTCTCGGCTCACGCCCATTGATGACACCGATTACGGAATCCGCAGCTGCAGGGCCCCTGGCGGGGCACAAACCGGCTAATACTCCAGCCGCAGTTACGGGGGTGGGTGGCCTCGGCGTCGGTAGTGGCTGAGGCGGGCGCGGTGCTGATGGCGGCGTCGCCAGCGTGACCAGTGCAGGATATGACCGGTTTCGTGCCGGACGGTGTGGGCGAATCTGTTCAGCAGGCGGCGGATCTCGTTCACGCTCAGTCGGATCAGATCGCGGCCGTGTCCCCCTTTTCATGAGCGGTGGTCCGGACGGCGGCCAGGTGGACGGCGGCGGCCATGGCCAGGGTGATGTGCTGGTACCAGCCGGGTATTGGCGTACTTGGTAGTGGTCGAGGCCGGCCTCGTTCTTCGCAGCCTGGAAGCACTCCTCGATCGCCCAGCGGGCGCCGGCTTCCCACACGATCTCGGCCAGCGCCGTGCCTCTTGGGCGGGGGCGGGCTTGGTGCGGAAGGTGACCTCGTCGCCGATCTTCGCGTCCGCCCGGCGGGCCGGATCCTCGATCCAGGAGGTGGGCAGGTACAACTCCCGGTCGATCAACGCCCGCCCCTTCGCGGAGACGTAGGCCAAGAACACCCCCAGCTGGCAGTTGTCGATCTTTCCGGAGGCGCCGGTGTACTGTCGCTGCACTCCGGCCGACCGCGTGCCCTTCCTGATGAAGCCGGTCTCGTCCACGGCCAGCACGCCGTCCTCGGCGCCCAGATGCTCCAGTACGAAGACGCGAACCTCGTCACGGACCGCGTCGGCATCCCAGTTGGCCTGGTTCAGCAGCCGTTGCATGCCGTCCAGGCACAGCTCTCCGGCCCGCTCGTGTCGCCTGGTCCTCGACCGTGATCGTCGGCATGTCGGCGAACAGCAGGTCGGCGCTGGTGCTCGCGATGTCGTCGGCGAGGGGGACGTGTAGCCGGTGGTCGCGCTGGTCGAGGCGGTGCTGAAACGACTTCCGTCCCCACAGACGGCGCCGGTCGCCGGTGTACCACGCGTCGTCGAAGCGGATCATCGTAGTGCGGGGCACACGACGGGGGCGGCCACGGGGCGCCGGTCTCCGGCAGGGGCATGGTTCCTCCGATGGTGATCATTCGAAGGCCTGGCGTATCTTCCGCTCATGAGCGAACAGCCGGGCACGCGCAACGAGTTGAGTGGCCACGTCGGGGGGAACGTCGTACAGGCGGGATCTATCCACGGCGACGTAGTGTTCGGTGGGGCCTCCATCAGTCCCGAGGTGCAGGAAGCGCAGCGTCATTGGGCACAGCGACAGCAGAGAATCGCGGCCGCCGACGCTTCCCGAGCTGCGGAGGGTCACCGCCGGGCCCAGCAATACGTGACCGTTATGCGCTGGCGCCGACGTACTTCGGTCCTGTTCCTGCTGCTCGCAGGAGCTGCGGTCGTATGGGAACAGATGCATGGATGGGTGTTGCCTGGGCGTCAACAGATGGGCGCGCTCGGAGCGTTGCTGCTGGGGGCCGCCTCTGTAATCGGTTGGGTACGGGCTACATGGATTATCAGGAGGTGGAACGCAAGAAAGACGATCAAGGTGCCGCGTTCCCGGCTGTACTGGTGAGCAGGTGCTGCTGCTCGGGCGAGTGGAGTGACGGCGTACCACAAGGTACCGGTGCTCGGGTCGTCGAGCATCAGGGGATACGGTGGCCGCCTCACTTGCTGCGAAGGGGCCTTGATGGAAGCGGAGTTGACGGCACTCGCTGCCGCAGGCGCTACAACGTTCGTTCAGCAGATGGCAGCGGACTCGTGGGCACAAGCTCGTGATCGCATCGTCTCGTTCTTCTCACGCCGCGGCGGTGAGGAAGGCCTGGTCGAGGGAGAGCTAGAGGCTTCGCGCGGAGAGCTGACGTTGGCGATGGAGGCCGGCGACGAGCAGACCGCCTCGGACGTCGAGGCGGAGTGGCGTACGCGATTGCGACGCACCCTGGTGGCCAATCCGGGTGCGGCTGCCGAACTGCATCAAGTACTGGCCGAATTGGCGCCCAGCTCCGGAGATCGGCAGGTAATGACTGTCCATAACTCGATCAGTGGAGGTGTGCAGCACGGAACAGTGGTTCAGGCCGGCACTGTGGGCTCCCTCAACTTCGGTACACCTCCTGATCAGGGGTGAGGGTGAAGCCCCCGTATGGCGTCATGAGCGGGCGGCGCCACACGTGCACCGTTTAACGATGTGCAGGAGCGTGTCGGCGGAGCGGTCGGCGGCCTTCGTCCGAGGCGGCCACGGAGTGCTACCACGGGCGGTGGCATGCTCAACCTCGACGCTCACCGGTTGCCTGCTGGCGATTCCGCGAACCAGCGGACGCATCGCCTGCCGTGAGAAGATCAGAGGCTGGCGACGGACGTCCTTGGAGTCGCGCACAGCCACGAACATGCCCAGCTCCGCGATCTCCACGCAGTCGTTGGCGCCCCCGCTGTATGAGCTCTTGCGCCACCGCACATGTGTGAGGTCGATGTCGTGCGGAGTTGTCGTGACGTCGTGAGGGGCGGCTGTGCTGGGCGTGCTCACTCTTCGAGCTCCTTGCTGATCCGTGCGACGCGGGTGCGAGTTTCCGACGGGTTGAGGGCAGTGCCCCTCAGCTGATCGAAGATGTCCGTGTAGTTGTCCACGTCCTCCGGGGACTCGAGGTACACGGAGTTCTTGGGATTCTCCAGCCACACCAGGTCTGGCGTGGGGGCCGGGAAGGTCAGGATGACGAACGGGCCGTACAGCCCAGGATGCGCTCCGAGTGAGTACGGCAGCAGTTGCACGGTGACGTTCGGCAACTCGCTCGCCTCCACCAGCTTCCGCATCTGGTCGCGCATCACTTGGACGGAGCCGACGGTCCTTCGCAGCACGGCTTCATCGAGGATCGCATAGAGCCTGGCGGGGGCCTCCCCGCCCAGGCGGTTGTTCTGCCGCTCCATGCGGACCCTGACCAGGGACTCGACCTGTGGCGGGGACAGGTCCTTCCTCATATTGGAGATCACCGCGTGGGCGTAGTCCTGGGTCTGGAGCAGGCCCGGCACGAGCATCGGCTGGTAGTTGGCGAGGTGCGTCGCGCCGGCCTCCAGAGCGAGGTAGCCGTCGTAGCGGGTCGGGGTGAGCACCGTCGAGTACTTCCGCCACCAGGGCTTCTGCTGCTCCTTGTCCGCTCGTACGAGGTCGAGCACGTCGGCGCGCCGGTCCACGTCGTCGACGCCGTACAGGTCCAGCAGCGCCCGGACGAGGACCGGCGTCGTACCGCGTTCGCCGTTCTCGATCCGGCTCAGTGACCCCTGGTTGACCTCCAGTTGGCCAGCGACCTCGGTGAGGGTGAGCCCGGTCGCATCGCGTAGCTCCTTCAGTCGTGCGGCGAGCTGTCGTCGGTACACCGACTGCGGGACCAGGCTTCTCTTCAAGGCCATGCCGTAAGTCTCTCCGTACCGGTGACGCCTGTACAACTCGTATGGGTCAACTTCAGAGGACATATTGCCTAGTTGCTTGTTGCGTCGGCATGCTGTCATGAGTCACGGCGCGCGTCCGTATGGGCGTGCGCCGCAGCCGACCGATGGGCGACGCATCGCCGCCACCCCGCCACCGGCACGTGCCTCCGCGTCGGTCCCGTACGCCGTACCGGGAGAGTGGGCCATGCCACGGACAACGCTGCTCCGGCAGCTCCTCCAGCAACGGCACCTGACGACGCACGAGGCTTTCGCCGCCCAGTACGAGCGGGCCGCCGCCCGGTTGGCCGAACTCGATCGGGACCCCCGCCTGGCGTCCCTCCAGGTCTCTCCACGCCAGTTCGACCGCTGGTACGGCGGTGAGTTACTCACTCTGCCCCGTCCTGACGCCTGCCGGGTACTGGAGCACATGCTGGGCAGACCCGTGTCCGAGCTGTTCTCCACTGCATACGACGGCGACTGCGCACACGACCGCTCCAAGGAACCGTCCACACGCCGGCAGTCCCCGCCTCCTCCTCCGCCGCGCGATGACGATGAGGACCCGCTGGACATCGTCACCCGGACCCGGCAGCTGACGGCCAGCAACGCCGACGATGCAACGCTCGCCTTCCTCGATGCCTCCTTGGGGGGCATCACCAGCCGGTACGAACAAGACGGACCGTACGTCCTCCGCCCCCATGCCCGCCAGGCTCGGCAGCTCGCCCACACCCTCCTCGACGGCCGTCAGCCCCCTCGTGTGCGCCGGGAGCTCTTCCGCCTTGCCGCCCGCGCCTCCGGCCTGCTCGGCTACATGGCGGTGAACACGGGCGACTTCGCGCTCTCGGAGGCGTACTGCACCGAAGCACGGGATCTCAGCCGTGAGATCGGCGACCTGGACACCGAGCTCTGGGCGTGCGGCACCCTCTCCTTCAGCCTCTACTACGCCGGCCGGTACGAGGAGGCGGACGCCTGCGCCGCCGCGGCCGTCGAGCGAGCCCCGCGCCACGCGCAGTCAATTCGCCTGCTCGCCAACGGCCGGGCCCGGGCCCTCGGCAAGACCGGCGACCGGCGCGCCGTCGAACAGGTCCTCGGACAAGCACTCCGTCTCTCGGACCTCCACGAGGTACCCGTCGGGCTGACCCCTTGCATCTCCTTCGAGCCGTACGGACGGGCCCGTACGCTGGCCAACGCCGTCACGTCACACGTGGCCCTGCGCAACACGGCGCAGGTCCTGCGCGACGCCGAGCACATCGACGATCTCGTGGAGCACTCCAGCTCCTCCTGGAGCCGTTCGCTCGTACGCCTCGACGTCGCCACCGCGCTGCTGCAGCAGCGCGCACCCGACATCGATCAGGCGATGGCGCTGGGCCGCGAGGCCCTGCGGCTGTGCGGAGACACCCCGATCAGCTCCGTCTACCAGCGCTCCCGCGACCTGCATGAGCAGGCCGGGCCGTGGCGTGATCAGCCGGCGGTACGCGATTATGGCGACGAGTTCCGGACCTGGAGCTCGCAGCCAGCAGCCCTGGCCATGGCGTCATCCGCGTCGTAGACGTCGTCGGTGTCGTCGTAACGCCGGGGCAGTGTCAAGCCGAAGGAGTCCGACGGGTGCCCCTGCTCAGCGCCGACCCCGCCGCGTTCCCTGCCGAGCCGCCCGCCGACACACACGACCCGGCGGTCACCGCGGCCCACGACTGGGCGGCGTTCAGTGCACTCGACGAGATGATCGACCACTGGGCACGCCCCGGCTGGTCGGACGGTAGCCGGGCGTACTACTGGATGCTGACCTTCCCGGAGGATCAGCGGCTCGCTGATCTCGCCGCGCACTGCCAGCAGGAGCTCGGGCACCTCGGCCTCGACCCGGTGCCGCCGGACGGCCTCCACATCACCCTCGCCCGAGTCGGGCGGCCGGGCGTCGTCACCCCCGGCCAGTTGGACACCCTGGCGCGCGAGGCGGAGGCACTGCTGCCCTCCGCTTTCTCCATACGCGCGATGCCGCTGGCCGGCTCCCGAGGTGCTGTCCGCCTGTCCCTCGGTCCCTGGGAACCCCTGCTCCAGCTCCATCACGCGCTGGCCGAGGCAGGGAGCGGCGTTGGCCTCCCCCCGAAGAAGCCGACGTCCGCCTTCCGTCCGCACCTGAGCCTCGCCTACAACAATCGTCAGCGCCCCGCCGCTCCCGTCGTGGAGGCGGTCTCAGGGCTCCGCGCTCTTCCAGCCGTCGAACTCACCGTATATGCTGCCCAGTTGGTGGGACTCCGCCGTGACGGGCGGACGTACCGCTGGGACGTACGGAAGAACGTCCCGCTCGGATAGCTCACCGGAGTCCAGGGCGAGAACTACGACTACTTCCTTGCCGATCGCGGTCGGCCAGACCGACCACGCGGAGGCCAACTCCCCGACGAGTAGCAGCCCGAGACCACTGTCCGTCAGCTCATCCAGCGATATCCCCGCGGACCGTGCCCGGACCCTGGACACATCCCGTCCCGCGTCATGGACCCACAGCACGGCCGCGTCCTTGTAGACCTCCACGCACATGCAGTCCGGACCGCCGGCTGTGTGCCTGAGCGCGTTGCCCACGAGCTCCGAGGCGACCAGAACCGCGTCGTCGACCCGCTCTGGCGAGGCACGTCCCTCGAGGACCTCGCGTACATGCCTGCGCGCGAGGCGCGAAGGCTCGGCGCAGTCTGCCAGCTTCACCCAATGACGCCGTACTGGTGTCCGCCTGTAGAGGCGCTCTTCGTCCACCGCGTCCATCGCCGCTTCTCGTTTCCGGTAGGCACTGGACCGACCAGCCTCGCCACGCGTGAGGCGCGGCGGTACGCCGCGCCTCCGTCTCTTCGCGCGCCGCCGGATGGCGGACGAACGGCGTGCCGACGGCGTACCGCCGCCGACTGCCCCCGGCGAGGCTCTTCGTCGAGGCGCCGGCCCTTGGCGTCTCGACCCACCTTGGCTGGAGGTAACGCGGAATGAGCAGTGTGCGGCAGACCGCACCACACGAGGTGCCCCCAGGCACGCGCCTGGTGTTGTACGCCTGCCTGCCCGCGTCGCACGGTGAGGTCACCGACCACAGCGTGGCCAGCACACGGCGGTACGTCGCCGATGCCGGCTGGGAGGCGGTCGAGACGTACGTCGACCGGGTGGCACCGTTAGAGAGCCGCGCTCTGTGCGAGGGCTGGCACAACGCTCTGGCTGCGGTCGAGCAGGGGAGGGCGGCCGGGATCGTTACGTTCCCTGCTCGTGATGTTGGGTGGTCTCGAGGGGGACAGGTGGAACCCTCCGGCGGCACGGCCGGCCCGGATAGGGGCGTTGCTTTCGACGCCGTGGGCGGTCGTCGATGCTGTCGGCTCTGCGGCCTCACGGAGGCTGGCGGCGTGATGACCAGCATGCGGCAACGGACTCTCCGGCAGTTGCTGGGCCAGGTTGCCTGGGTGCTGCGGCATCCGGCGAACTACCTCGCCCGGTTCGGCTTCGACGCCTTCCAAGTGCTGTTCTTGCCCGTCCTGGTGACCGGCACCGCGTTGACCACGCTCTACGCGGGCCAGCTCCGGTAGCTCCGATCCGTGTCCTTGGCTCCCCTCTCCGGATGCTCCGATTCCACGTCCCCCACGGAGTCCGATCAGCCGGAGAGGGGCCGCACCGCAGGGTGCGCACGCAGGACCCCGGCTGAGGTGCGGCGATGCCCCACGTCAGCCGGGCAGCACGACAAACCGTCCGGATCCCTCCGACAGGAAAAGGAAATGCGATGACCGCAACCACGCTCAGTCCGGTCACGACGGCCACCACCGAGGCGCCCGTCGCGGCAGGCGTCCCCGAGGTGCCCGCCGACCCGTTCGACATCGACCTGACCATCGTCACGGAGGTCGGCGCCGACCGGTTGCCGAAGGCGTGCGGTACAGGCGACGGGTGCGCGTCGACCTGCGCATCGTCCTGTGCGAGCGCCGTCTGACGACCGCTCGTGCACAGGGGTCGGGGGCGCTGCTGCTCCCGGCCCCCGCCCGTTCACAGCACTGATGGCGGAGGCACTCGGATGGCAAGCGACGGAAAGATCTACCGGTACACAGGCGCGGCCCTGCTTCGGGCCGCGGCGATGCCGCTAACGAGTCTGCCGGGATGGTGGCCCGATCCGTCCGACGCGGAGGCGTGTGGCAGGTGGCTGAAACAGGTGTGGTCTGATGTGCGCTTCGCCGATGCCGTTCGGCATGCGAGCGGTGATCTCGCCACACGGGTCGACGCGATCTGCACTGGGCGGTCGGCGCGCCCCAGGCAGGTCCGGCGTGCGGCCATGGCCACCGTCCGCTACGTGCTGCGTGCCGCCGGGCGACCGACCCCGTTCGGCCTCTTCGCTGGTGTGACCCCGGCCTGCGTGGGTTCCACCCCGTACGTGAGATGGGGCGACGCACACCGGGCCGTGGCGCGGGTGGACACGGAGTGGCTGGACGACGTCATCGTCCGTTTGGAGGCGTGCCCGGCGCTGCTGGAGCGCTTGGACGTGGTCCTGAACAACCTCGCCGTGCGTCGCGGTGGCCGACTGCACGTCCCGCATGGCGGACCGATGGGGGCCACCGCCCGGCGCACCAGCGCGGTCCGCTTGATCGAGGAGCTCGCACGCGGCCCGGTCCGCTTCGGCGCCCTTGTCGAGCAGTTGGCCGCCTACTTCCCCCGTACCGAGCCACAGACCATCGGCGCCCTGCTCGACGCGCTGGTGCGCGAGAAGTTCCTGATCACCAACCTACGCGCGCCGATGACCGACACAGATCCGCTCTCCCACCTGATCGAGCGGCTGCACGGCGTGGACGCCGCCACAGTGCCTCAGGTTGCAGAGGTGCTGCACAAGTTGGAAGCGGCGCGCCACGTCGTGCACGAGCACAACCGGCGTCCGGAGAGCGCTCAAGGAACGGCTCGGCAGAAACTCACGACCCGGCTGCGTGGACTCTCCGACGCGGGCCGTAGCCCGCTGGCCGTCGACCTGCTCCTGGACGTCGAGGTGCGGATCCCCGAGAGCGTCGCGCAGGAGATGGAGAGGGCGGCCGACGTGCTGCTGCGGTTGACGCGCCGACCGACGGGTCAGGGCGTGTGGAAGGAGTACCAGGTCGCGTTCTGGGAACGGTACGGCACCGGCACGCTGGTGCCGGTGAAGGAGGTCGTCGACCCGGCGTCCGGTCTGGGCTATCCGGCTGAGTATCCCGGTAGCCGCATGACCGCCTCGCCACCGGCGATCTGCGAGCGCGACGAGCGGCTGCTGGCACTGGCCTGCCAGGCACTGGCCGACGGCAGCAGGGAAATCGTCCTCACCAACGACCTGATCGACCGGCTGGGCGGCGAGGCATCGGCCGAGCAGGCGGCGCCGCCCCACGTGGAGATGTGCGCGCGCCTGCACGCCGACAACCTCTCCGCCCTGGAACGCGGGGACTTCACGCTCACCGTGACGCCGGCCCGCGCGGCGGGAACGCTCACGTCCCGTTTCACTCCGGTGGCCATCGGCACGGGACTCGCTGAGATCTACCGCCAGGTCCCCGCGGGCGTCGAGAACGCTCTGACCGCCCAGCTCTCCTTCCCGCCCCTGTATCCGCACACAGAGAACGTCGCCCGTGTCCCCGGGTATCTCTCGCACGTGATCCCGTTGGGCGAGCACCGCGGCACCGACGACACCGCCTCCACGCTCATCGACATCAAGGACCTCGCGGTCACTGCAACGCACAGCCGCCTGTACCTGGTCAGCATCTCCCACCGCCGCGTGGTGGACCCGCAGGTCTTCCATGCGATGGCACTGGACAAGCAACCACCGCCCCTGGCTCGCTTCCTCGCCCACCTCACCCGTGCCTTCGGCCCTGCCTGGACCAGTTTCGACTGGGGCCCACATGGCGCACGGCTGCCGTTCCTGCCATGCGTCCGCTACGGTCGCGTGATCCTCTCTCCCCGCCGCTGGAACCTGACGGCCGACGCTTTGCCGGGCTGCGGCGCGGACTCGCGGGAGTGGGTGGAAGCCCTCGGCCGGTGGAGGAAGCAGTGGCACTGCCAGGGTGCCCTCGAGCTGCGCGAGGACGACCGGACACGGCGGCTACAACTCGATGTGCCCGCCCACGCCGCCGTCTTGCGCGCCCACTTGGACCGGGAAGGCCATGCCGTGCTCACCGAGGCGCCTGATGAGGAGAGCTACGGCTGGATCGGCGGCCACGTCCATGAGATCGCCCTGCCGATGATCAGCACTCGCCCGCCGACTCCCGACCCGCTCTCCGGCGTTCTCCCGGTGCTCACTAACAGCACCCTCGGACCCGTACCGGGTTCGGTACAAGCCCCTTGGCTGAACGCCAAGATCTACAGCCACCCGGACCAGTTCGAGGAGCTGATCGGCACCCACCTCACGCGGCTTACAGCTCGGCTTCCGGACGCACCCGAGTGGTGGTTCGTCCGATACCGCACTCCCCACGACCCCGACCACCTGCGTCTACGCATCCGCACCCGCGGCCCCGGGCAGTACGCCACCTACACCGAGCTCGTCGCCCGCTGGGCCGCCGGGCTGCGCCGCGAGGGGTTCAGCAGCAGGCTCGTGTTCGACACGTACACCCCGGAGATCGGCCGCTACGGCCCGGGCGCGGCCCTGCGCGGTGTCGAGTCGGTGTTCACGGCCGACTCGGCCTACACCATCGCTGCCCTGCAGGCTCTGGGAGCCAGCGGCATCGACGGACGCGCGCTGGCCGCCGTGGGGATGGTGGATATCGCCTGCGGCCTGCTCGGTCCCGACGAGGGCATGCGGTGGCTGACGAACCGCCCCGCCCCTCCGGCCCGCGTCGAGCGAGACGTCAGCGATCAGGCCATCGAACTCGTCCGCCGCTCTACGCCCCGGGCCCGCGGCTGGGGCGACGCGCTCGCCCACGTGTGGCATCGCCGCGCCGTGGCCCTGGCGCTGTACCGCGAGCACCTCACCGAGAGCATGAACCTCGACGACGTCCTCGAGTCCCTGCTGCACATGCACCACAACCGCCTGCGCGGCCTGGATCAGGAGGACGAGCGGATCTGTCGGTGCCTGGCCCGTCAGTCCGCCGTCGCGTGGGCCGCCTGGCCGGGGGAGAGCCGCTGATGAACCACGACGCACCGCCCACACCCACCAGGCCCGGCTGGGGCCAGTCGCTGTACTCCGGGGCAGCGGGAGTCGCCCTGCTGCACGCCGTCAGAGCCCGCGCCGGCCAAGAGGACCGGGACGCGCTCCGGCCGTGGGCCGCCGCCATGGTCAAGGGCCCGATCCAGGCCGCCCCCGAAGCATGCGGCCTGTATGAGGGTGCCCCGGCTGTCGCCTACGTCCTCAGCTTCATGCAGACGAGCACCGCCGCACGTGCCCTGACGACCTTGGACAGGCACCTCGCCGATGTCACGCGCCACGGACTGAAGCAGGCACACGCCCGCATCGACCGTGGCACGTTGCCCAGCCTGGGCGAGTACGACCTCATCAGCGGAATGACCGGCCTGGGTACGTACCACCTGCACCGCGGCCACAAGAGGGAACTGCGAGACACCCTGGCCTATCTGGTGCGACTGACCGAACCGGTCATCATCGAATCGCAGCCCATGCCCGGCTGGTGGACCGGCGACAGCCCCGAACTGCGACCGACGCCGCGATGGCCCGGCGGACACGGCAACTTCGGCCTTGCCCACGGCATCGCAGGGCCGCTGGCACTGCTGGCTACGGCATTGCGTCATGGCCACACGGTGTCGGGCCATACACAGGCCATCACACGGATCTGCGAGTGGCTCGACCGCTGGCGCACCGGCACGGGCTCGCACGCCTGGTGGCCGGATCTGATCACCAGGGACGAACACCGACGCGGCGCACTCCAGCGCCCAGGACCGAGGCGCCCATCCTGGTGCTACGGCACTCCCGGCATCGCTCGCGCCCAACAACTCGCCGGCATCGCCCTCGGCGACCGCGACCGGCAACGCCAGGCCGAACAGGCCCTGGCCGGATGTTTGGCCGACGACAAGCAGCTTGCTCAGCTCACCGACGCATCCGTCTGCCACGGCTGGGCAGGGCTCATCCAGACCGTCTCCCGGGCCGCCGCCGATGCCGTTGACGATCAACTCGCGGGATATCTACCTCGCCTGCACGCCCGGCTCGACGAGCACCTGGACCACAGCGGACTGCCGGCCGGCGCGGGCCTGATGGACGGCACGGCAGGCATCCACCTGGTCCGATTCGCCGACCCTGTCGACACGACACCCGCGGTGCCCTGGGATCAATGCCTGCTGCTGAGGGGATGACACCGCGCACCACATCCGACCCTCAGAACAAATCGTACGATCTGCCCCTGCCACATGCATGGCCGGGTACTTGCGGAAGGACACGATGAAAACCACCACCGGCGCCTCTCCAGAGGACCTGCGCAACCGTCTGGTCGACGACATCCTGAGGGAGGACGTCTCCGGCCTCCGCGACGCACGCGTCGAAACCGCCATGCGGACCGTACCCCGCCACGCCTTCCTCCCCGACGCGACCATCGAGGAGGCATACGCCAACACGAGCGTGACGATCAAGGAGAACCCAGACGAGGATGCACTTCCACTGAGCTGTGTTTCCCAGCCCGATGTCGTGCACTTCATGCTGGTCCAGCTCGCGGCCCGCGAAGGTGACAACGTCTTCGAGATCGGGGCCGGCACCGGCTACAACGCCGCTTTGCTGAAGTACCTCACCGGGACGTCGGGACAAGTCACCACGTGCGATATCGACGCTGACGTGACCGCCTACGCTCGCCGGATGCTGGACGCCAACGGATATGGAGATGTTCGTGTGGTCACAAGGGACGGCGCCCTCGGTGCCCCGGAGCTCGGCCCCTACGACCGAATGATCGCCACGGTCGGGATGTGGGACCTCCCCGGTGCCTGGTGGGACCAGCTCGCCGTTGGCGGACGACTCGTGGTTCCGCTGCGCTGGCGCGGACTGTCCAGGTCCGTGGCCTTCCGGCGTGAGAAGGACCGGATGTGCTCCGACTCCGTGAAGATGTGCGGGTTCCTCCCGGTGATCGGCCAGGGTGGAGAGCGTAACGACTACATCGACGACAGTCGGCATGTCAGGCTGTACTGGGACGAGGACCAGCCCATCGTCCCGGAACTCCTGCGCGACTCGCTCACCCGACCGAAGTCGGTCGTCTGGACCGATGCGACGGTCGGCCCCGTCGAGTCGTTCGACGGCGTCTGGCTGCGCCTGAGCGCCACCGAGCGAGCGACCTGCCGCATCACCGCGAAGCCCGCAGCGATGGAGGCGGGCCTTCATCGGCCAGCCTCGCCGGCCCTGAGCCCCGCCCTCGTCGAGGGTGACTCGATCGCGTACCTCACTCTGGAGCGGACCGCCGAAGACGCGGGCGCCGAGCCCCGGTTTCGGCTGGGGGCCGTCGGCTCTGGCCCGGCTGGCGCCGATCTCGCGGAGCGCATCTGCGCGCAGATCCGCGCCTGGAGCCCAGCCAGGACCGCCGAACCCGTGGTCACCGCCTACCCTGCGGACACACCAGACAGCGACATCGCCAGCGGAGCTGTGATCAACCGGCCTTCCGCGCGGCTCGTCATCACTTACTGACGCTTGTTGGCGCGGCCGTTGGCAGGGTGCGGTCGCGCCCATCGCAGCGAGAGCAGGGTGGAATCAGAGCGCGGCGGTCGGGGAGCATTTGAGACTCCCCACCATGGTGGCCGTACGTCGTCCTTGGTCATGTGGTCGTACGAGTCAAGCCTGTGCGCGCACTCATCCGAGCCGGATGACGATTCTGCTGCCGCACTCGCCGGAGCTCGCTACTACCACTGGCCTCGCTCCACCCTCATGCAGTGCCGGAGTCGACCCGGTAGACGATCTTTCCATCGAACTCGGCGAACCCGAGTGACTTGTAGAAGGCCCGTGCACCTGGATTGTCACTGTCGGTCATCCATTCCACGCGGCTGCACCCAGGGCGCGCCGCGGCGATGGCACGGAGTTCGTCCATGAGACGTACCCCGATGCCCTGTCGTCGGAGGTTGCCACGGACGTACAACTCTTTGAGGAACAGGGAGTGTGAGGATCCGGCGGCCGGCCAGAGGAACGAGTAGGCGGCGAGTCCCACGATGTCCCCGATCTCGTCCTCGACGAGCAGCGCAGAGGCCAGCGGCGGCGAGCCGAACAGCGCCTCCTCAACCTGGGTGCGGCGTTCCTCCAGTCGCTGGATGCCGCTGTCGATCGCGCCGTAGAACCGTTCGATCTCCTCGATCAGCTCGGCCACGGCCAGGACGTCCCGCTTATCGGCAGGCCGGATGGTCACAGTCATCGGCGCCTCCTTTGTTCCTCGATAGCTTCGGTCGCTGCTGCTCTCGTTCGTACCAACGCCTAATCCCCGTTGGCGGTACGCCGCACGCGCCTATAGCGACGAGGCGGCCTGCGCATGCGCGTTCCAGCCGTGCTGCCGCAAGGAGTCCTGGACATGCCGGATGAGGTACTCCAGGTCTGCGCAGTAGACGGACGGATTCCTGTAGTCCTGGGCTGTGCTGAAGCGATGCGGGAGATAACCACCGCCACACACCTCGACGAGCGGGCAGGCACAGCACTTCGCGGCGAGCGCGTCCCTGCCGTATTGCCGGTGCATCAGTTTCGGATGCGACAGAGCGTCGTCGAAGGAGTGTTGGAAGACGTCGAGACCGAGCCAGGAGGCGCCCTCCTCGACCGACCGCAGGGTGTCCACGGCCTCGATGGAGCCGTCGGACTCGATCACAACGCTCGTGGGCGGAGCCAGGCCGAGCGTCTCTACCGATCCGCGCACGCCGGAGCTGAGGGCCACGATGTCCTCCAGCATTCGGACGCTGTGCCGGTACTCGGGCCGGGCGAGCCAGGCGTCGTACACCCTGCTCATCCACAGCCCGTACTCGGGCACGCTCGGGTTCGTGCGGTGCGGCGGGTCGTCGTGGGTCGCGTGCGGAAGGCCGAAGTCGATCACAGGCGGCTCGAACGCCGCCAGGTAGTCGTGGACCTCAACTGGGTCGTTGGCCAGGTCCACGACGGCGAGCAGCCCCGCGAACAGGTGCGGTCGGGACCGCACGAGCTCGATGCCGCGCACGGCAGACTCGGCGCTCGACCGCCCCGTGTGGGTCAACCGGTGTCGGTCGTTGGCGCTCGTAGGCCCGTCGAGGCTGACCCCCACCGCCACCCCGTACCGCTCGAAGAGATCCAGCCAGGCACCAGACAGTAGGGTCCCGTTGGTCTGGAGTTCGAAGCGGACCGTCGTCCCGGTCGGCACACCGTCCCGGACGGCGCCCAGCAGGTCTGCCATGTGCCGGACGCCGGCCAGCAGCGGCTCCCCGCCATGAAGCACGACATGGGCAGTCGGCAGGGCGTGTGCTGCGGCGTGCTCACCGATACGCCGAGCAGCCCCCCGGACCACGTCCAGGTCCATTCGGGCGGGCAGACGCCGCGCTGTTTGGTCCTTGGAGTTGAAGACGAAGCAATAGTCGCAGTCGATGTTGCAGCGGTTGGCAACCTTGAGGATGAACGTCCGGAAAGGCGTGAGGACTTCGGGGCGCGTCATCGAGTGGGCGCGCTCACAAGGGCCAGGGCCAGATGAGCGAGGCTGCGTGGGCCCCGTCGCCGACCCGGTTCGTCGGGGCCTGCTCGGCCACCAGCCGCTGCCGTACGCGGGCGGCCACGCGGTCCAGGACGGCTGTGGCGCCCGTCACCGGCTCCACGCACGTCCGGCCGGCGGGCGTGATGGTATGTGGCTCGGTTACGAACGTGGGTGGCGGCATTCAACGCTCCTCGTGTGGTACGTGCCGGAGGCGGCACGGTAGGACGGGGTTGAAGGGACAGAGCAGCCGGAAACGTAGCATCCTCAACGACCGAGCGGACACCGGGAATTCGGCCACATGGACGGCGTCAACCAGACCACGGCACCAGCAACCGTTCGATGTCGTCCGCGGCCCCGCGCACCCCCAACCGCCGGTACACGGTCACGGCGGCTCGCAGCGAGCCCACGCCGTGGCCAGGCCCGTCGATCGTCCAGTCGCAGCGGCCGATGCCCTCCAGCGCGTGCGCTTCCTCCAGCGGGCAGCGGATGTCCCGCGCGAGCGTGAGCGCCAGGTCGAAGTGCCGACGGGCGGCCGTCGGTTCACCGGAGGTGAGCAGCAGCATCCCCCAGTGGTTCAGTACTTCTGCCTGGCCGCATCGGTCGCCCAGTGCCCGCAGGATCTCCAAACCGCGTTGGAAGGCTTCGGTCGCGCCGGCGCGCTCGCCGACAATGCCGCGCGCCACGCCCAGCTCGCTGAGCGAGGCGGCCTCACCCCCGCGGCTACCAAGCTCCCGGTAGGCGTCCAGTGCCTCCTCCAGAAGCCGGATCGCCTCCGTCGCATCTCCGGACACACGGTGCACGACGCCAAGGTGACGGACGCTGTTCGTACGACCGAACCGTTCACCGAGCTCGGAGAAGTACGTCAGAGCCTGGCTGTGCGCCGTCCGGGCTCCGTCGACGTCTCCGGTCAGCCGTCGGACGACGCCTAACTCGTTCAGCGCGTAAGCCTGGTGCACACGGTCGTCCAGCTCCAGGTAGATGTCGAACGCTTCCTGGTGATGTCGCGTGGCCAGGTCGTACGCGCCCATGAGGCAGTGCACGACGCCCAGGTCCCGCAGAGAGTTTCCTTCCCCGTACAGGTCACCGAGTTCCCGGTAGATCGCCAGAGCCTCGCTCTGCGCCTCCACCGCAGCGTCGAACCGACTCAACTGCCGGTGTGTCATGCCGAGATCCGCGAGGGCATTCGCCTGTCCGAGCCGGTACCCCAGCTCACGGTAGAGGGCGAGGGCCTCGGACTGGGCGCGGGCCGCGTCCTCGTTGTCCGCGGTCAGGTACCAAACGATGCCGAGCTGGTTCAGGGCGTCCGCCTTGCCGCGCCGTTCGTCGACCGCTTCGTACGCCGTCACGGCGTCGTTAAGGGCTTCGATCGCCTGTGGGTAGGCGGCCATGAAGCGGCGCACGACACCGAGTTCGGCGAGGGCGTCGCCGCGGGCCCGCTGGTCGCCGGTGTGGCGGGCGGCCTCGGCGGCGGTCCGGTGGAGCCCGACGGCCTGGTCCCAGGGGCCGGCCTGGCGCAGGAAGGGCGCCATGGCCGCGGCGAGCCGGACCACGAGGTCGTACAGAGCTAGACCGTTCGCCCGCCTGACGCAGGCCAGGATGTTGGCCCGCTCGGTCTCCAGCCAGTTCAGTGCATCTACCCGCGACTCCAAGGCCGGGGTCTCGACCTGCGACGCGTCATCCGGCGCTGGTGGTACTGCGGCACCGCTGCGAACGATGTGCCTGTTCGCGACGGCGAGAGCTGCCAGGTAGTAGGTGCACACACGCTGGACGGCCTGTACGTGGCCCATGCTGTCTCCCTCGGCGGCGAGGCCGCGGGCGTAGTCACGCAGGAGATCGTGCAGCCGGTAGCGGCTCCCCGGGTGCTCGTCGATCAGGTGGTCGTCGTAGAGCACTTCGAGGTGCCGGCGGGCCACCGCGACCGAGACTTCACCCAGGGCCGCCCCGACGTGGGTGTCGAGATCCGTGCCCGGGAAGAAGCCGAGTTGCCTGAAGAAGCGCTGCCGCTCCGGCGTGAGATCTCGGTAGGAGAGATCGAACGTCGCGGTGACGGCGCGTTCCCCGGCGCGCAGCTCTCCCAGTCGGTCCCGCGCCGCCACCAGTCTCCCGCGCAGGTCCTCGGCGGTCCAGGACGGATGGTGCCGCAGCCGTGCCGCGAGCAGCGAGACCCCCAGCGGCAGACATCCGCACAGTCGCACCAAATCGTCCACCACGCCCCGGTCGAGCGCCTCGGCCGGCCGTGCACTGAGCCGAACGAAGAGGTCGACAGCGTGGTCCGGCGGCAGCGCGTCCACCGACATGACAACCTCCTCGTTCGCCACCAGCCGCTTGCGGCTGGTCACCAACACCAGGCACCCGCTCCCACCGGGAAGCAGTGGCTCCAGCTGCCGATAGCTGGCCGCGTTGTCGAGAATGAGCAGCGCCTTCTTGTCCGCGAGCCTGCTCCGCCACATGGCGGCTCGGGCCTCAGTGACCGCTCCGACGTCGTCCCCGACAGGTATCTGCTGCGTCGGTACGCCGGCTGCCGAGAGAAGCGAGGCCAGCGCCTCGCTGGCCTGCACTGGGCTGCGCCCCGGCGTGTGCCCGTTGAGGTTCACGAAGAGCTGCCCGTCGGGAAACCGCTCGGATAGCAGGTGTCCGGCATGCACAGCGAAGGTGGTTTTCCCGACGCCCGGCATACCGTCGATCACATGAACTGGCAGAGGGGCGTCACGCTCCTGCGAGTCGCGCACCGCGCCCACCAGCAGCTCCAGCTCCGCAGTACGGTCCGTGAACGCAGCGGTGTCGCGCGGCAACGAGCGAAGCACATGGGCGGCTTCCGGCGGCCCCGCTCCATCTTCTCGCCGCCCCGATGACATGGGAGGCCGCGTCTCGGAGAGCCCTGCGAGCAGGGCCGTTAGCCCCGCCATCGCCACGCCCAGTGCGACGAACGAGGACCAGGGGTGGTCCTGTAACCAGCCCAGCCAACCGGGCCACCGCGACTTACCAGATACCGCGTTTGTAACTAGCCCGACCAGCAGTGTGGTCACTGCGCCAGCTCCGGCGATGACGCCGATCGCGATCCCGCGTCGGACTCTCATACGAAGGCCCTTGCAGCCGGGTGCGTGCGCGACACCGTCTCGGTGCCGTTGACGAAACACCACGAACCGCTAACCGACCTGGTCACGAAGGCTACCCCCGTCCGACGCCACAGCTTCCCTAACGGAACAGTTCCCGTGGACCTTGGTCAAGGGCGCCTCTGCGCCATGGATAGCGTCACGGGGTCGGAGCACCTCGGGTACAACGGGTTCTGCCGGGACCGGGGGCTGGCCTTTGAGGAGGGGCGGGCGCTGCGGTTCCGGACGCCGGACGAGGGGGAGACCGTCGTGGTCGACCTGGTCCGCGGGGAGCCGACGTTCCCGAACAGTGCGATCGAGGACTTCGTGATCGCCCGTGGCGACGGGTCCCCAGTCTTTCTGATCGCCAACGTCGTGGACGACCTGGATGAGGGAATCATGCAGGTCATCCGAGACGAGGAGCACCTGTCGAACACGCCGAAACAGCAGCTGCTGTGGGAGGCGCTCGGTGCCAAGCCGCCCGTGTGGGCGGATCTGCCGGTGATCGTGAACGAGAAGCGGCAGAAGCTGTCCAAGCGCCGGGACAAGGTGGCGCTGGAGGACTACCTCGCCGAGGGTTTCCTGCCCGAGGCGATGGTGAACTACCTCATGCTGCTCGGTTGGGGCCCGGGTGACGACCGGGAGATCGGGCTGTACGAGGAGCTGGAGCAGCTCTTCCGGATCGAGGACGTGAACACCGAGCCGGTCTTCTTCGATGTGAAGAAGCTGACGGCGTTCAACGGCGAGTACATCCGCGGCCTGTCACCGGAGCAGTTCGCCGCCGCCTGCGTACCCTGGCTCGTGGCCCCCTACGCGCCGTGGCGGCCGGAGGCGTTCGAGAAGGACGTCTTCGAGGCTGCGGCTTCCCCGGCCCAGACCCGGCTGGCGCTGCTTTCCGAGATCACCAGCTATGTGGACTTCCTGTTCCTCGACGAGCCGGTCGAGGACGAGGCGTCGTGGAACAAGGCGATGAAGGCAGGTGCCGGCGACATCCTGTCGGACGCCCGCGCCGAGTTGGCTGGCGTCGTGGACTGGAAGGCGGACGACCTGAAGGCCGTCCTGCTCGCCGTCGGCGACAAGCACGGGCTGAAGCTGGGCAAGGCGCAGGCGCCGATCCGGGTCGCGGTCACCGGCCGGACGATCGGACTCCCGCTGTTCGAGTCCATGGAGCTGCTCGGCCGGGAGGGACCACGTGCTGGCTTGTCTGGACGCCGCCAGCAAGAAGCTGGCCGCGCAGGCTTAGCCGCTGCTCAGGCGACCTGCGCCAGGAGGTTGCCCCAGGCGTTGCCGAAGTGGTTCAGGTCGAACCGTGCCAGGGCCTCGTACGCCGCCTTGGCCTCGGTGTGGGGGCAGCCCGCGGATGGTCGGAGGCGGATCGAGGCCACCGACAACCTACTAAACGCGCACAACAACGGCCAGGTCGTCTTCCTGGACGGCCTCGGGGGATCACAGTTTGAACAGGACCCCGCGCCATGTCCATCCCGCGCCGAGGACCGCCTCTTGCAGGGGTGTCTTCAGCTCCGCGGAATCGAAGAGGAACTCTTCCGTCTTCTGCAGGCGGCCGTCGGCCCCCCGCTCGACCGTCCAGCGCCGGGAGACCGTCTTCACCTGCCCGCGGGACTGCTCTGCCGGCAGCGCCAACCTGGGCGTACTTCCGATCCAGGTGACTTCCCACTCGCGGTCGAGAGCGCGGACTTCGCGGCTCTCCGGGACCAAGCGCATCCTGATCTGAAGGGTCCGGCTCACCTGGGTCCGAGCGAAGAAGGTGTGCCAGGCCGGATCCCGGATACACCATTCCGCAACCAGATCGGCCCCCTCAGCGGCACCATCGCGCACGACATAAGGTGTGTCCGGCCCGCTGACTTCGAGCAACGCCGTCCGGACCTCCTCGACGGATCGCGGCGCGACGCCGCCTTTCGGGTGCTTGGTACCGGTGAATAGGTCGAAAAAGCCCATCAGATCAACCACCTGCGAGGGCCTGGCAACGCCTCATGATCGGGACATCATCCTCACGTCGGTACAGCCGCGCTGCTTTGCCTCGTGCTCGGCGAATGTCTTCAATGCGGATTTGGCGAACGACGTCGAGTAATGGCGGACGGGGTAGCTGTCGGTGGCCCGGTCGTAGAGGTGGTAGAGCGCAAATACCGCCTCCTGATCCGACTGAGGGCACTTGGCGGTGGCCAAGGCGTAGTCGTCACGGCGGTTGGCCAAATTGACCGACTCAAAGTCCTTGGCGACGACACCGTAGTACGCGTACAGCCCGTAACCTGGCTTCCCTGCGGGCGTGAACAGGTAGCAGTTGACATACGGCGTGTGTGCGTCCGCGGGGTACTCGACGAAGTCGGGCGTCCCGGCGTCGGACGCCTGGCCGGCGAGTCCTCGCAGCGCGACGCAGGAGCCCTGGGCCTTTGCAAGTTGCTGAGGGGCTGTCTTCCCGTTCGGGGACGGGAGCGAGACGTGGGTCAGCTGCCTGCCGCCCTGCGCCTGGCACCCGTACTTGGCAGCCGCCTTCTGTGCGGTTTCCGTCGTCACTCTGCCCAGCCCGGTGAGCACGGGTTCCGTCGTCTTGGCATCGTCCGGCCACTGGATGAGGTCGCCGTATGCCACGAGAGCCCGGTTCTTGTTGTTCTGGCAGTCAAGGGCGACCACGACTTGCGCTGACCCGTCGTACCGGATGTAGCCCGGCCAGCCGTTGCCGAGCGGCGCCGCCTGCCCCTGGAGTCCGTTGGCGTTCCTGCTGAACGGCGCGAGGGCCTCGGATGTGGCCGACTGATCGCTCCAGCGGAGCATGAGCTGGAGAGCGCCGCCATGCCGACCTGTGTCGGGCCTGTTGATCAGGCAGGCCGCCAGGTATTCCGAGTCGTCGGTGGCTCTGGCACGCACATGCGAGGAATTCAGCGCGTCGCCGAGGCCGCCCTGAGCCAGGGTGCCGTCGCATGCCGAGTCTAGGGACCGTTGATCCCGCCAGGACGCGTAGACGCCGGTGCTGTAGAGCGTCTGCGCCACGATGTACAGCGTCAGCAGGATGCCGCCCACGGACCAGCCGACCAGGCGCTGCCTGCGGCTTGCAAAGATCTTCATCGTGCTCTTTTCGTTCGGGCGGTGTCACCCTTCGGCGTCACCGGTCGGCTCGGAGAACGTCGAGCGCCCGGTCACGGCCGTAGTTGTAGTCCTGCTGACCGACGTGGACATATTGCTTCGTCCAGTCGCTGTTGATGTCATTGCCGCGGCTTTGGCCCCACATCCTGACCATGTTCTCCACGTCGTGCTGTCCGGCTGCGTAGAGCTTGACGTTGTCTTGCGTGGCCTTGAGGTTCGCTTCGGCAATGTGCTCCTTGTTCGATTCGTACGTGTACAGGTCGAGAGCCCTCGAAGCCACATCCCCGGCCGGGCCGAGGAATTCGGCCTTCTTTGGCTTGAACATCAGTGCGGTACTGAGCGAGCTGCTGAGGCCGTGGTTGAAGTCGGCGGCCCACTGCGTCTTGTTGAAGCGTTCACCGAAGATGATGTCGGCGCGGACCCCGTCATACGCGCCCATGGCCCGCGAACAGTCGGTGATGCGATTACTGATCACCGTCTTGTCGGCGTCCTGCGGAAGTGCGGCCAATAGGTCATGAGCGTGGTGTTGCTCTGCGGCGTAGACGTGTCCGAATGCCGTGGGATCATTGGCTATTCCGCGCATGAGCTTGGTAAGGGAGTCCCGCGCAACAGTGATGTGTGCTCCGTTCTTGTCGCTCCAGGCTGATCCTGTGTTGCCCGGAGGGAGCTCAAAACGGGAATCCGACTGCGCGTTGATCTCATGGGTGTCCGGCGTGTATGCCGTCAGGATGTGCGCCAGCGGAAGGGTAAGGTTCGTCGGCAGTTTCTTTGCCTGGTTCACCGAGTTCAGTGTGTCGATGGTGTGTTGCAGGATGCGGGCCTGCGGCTCGGTGTGCTGACCGACCGGATGATAGCCGCCCGGCGCCTGGCCGGTGGTCGCGGCCTCCAAGGCATCGCCGAAGCCTTTGCGGGCGTCACTGTCCTCCACGTCGGGTCCCACGTAGTCGGTCTTGGCGCCCTCGTGCGTGGTGTGGATGATGTTCCAGTCCCGGTGGCCGAGGAGGTAGTCCAGGCGTTCCTTGCCGGCGGCGGTGCCGGGGTCGAGATAGCCGGTCGCCCCTTCCGGATTGCGTGACATGACCTCAAGGGCGCCGTCGACGGGGTCGTTCGCGAACCATCCGTCGCCGTCCTTGTTGCTGAACTTGCCGTAGAGATCCCAGATCTTGGGGTCCTTCTTCTCCGTGGCGATCATGTCGTCAGCGACGTCCGCGACAAACTGGGGCGAGTAGCCGTGCCCCTGCTGCATGAGCGTGGCGAGGCTCTGGTAGCCGCGGATCTTCTGGCCGGCTCCGTACCCGACGTCTGTCTTCTTTCCGGCTGCTTCGAGGGCATATTTGTCGTCGCCGTGTTCACGTAGCGCCGCACGCCACTTGTTGTAGAACCGGGCGTCATCGGTCTTCGTCCAGGCCTGGAACGCCTCGTTGTATGCGGCGGTCCCGAAGCGGAGGTGTCTGCCCTCGGAGTCCTTGAAGTCCGGCACCCGTGTGGCGACTGCCAGGGAGTCCGCAAGGCCGCCATTGATTTCGAGGTAGGTGCTCCTGTTCTTGGTGTCGTCGAAGTACGCCAGGTCTTCTAGCTTGTTCGTGAACTTGAGCGTTGCGTCCGGCCCCAGCCCGTCCAGGAAGGTCTGGCTGAATGTCTTGTCGCCCTTGTTGTCCCGGAAAGTGCGGCGCAGTTCGGCGAGGTCGGCGGCGGAAACCTTCTCGCCCTTGGCGACCCGTCGAGCGATGTCGTCCGCTTCCTGGGCCTCGTACTTGTCGATGTCGCCCTGGGCCTTGCCGTTGAAGCCGGGGACCGTGCTGTCGCCCATGTCGGGGCCTTTCACGACGGCGGTGAAAGCGACCTCGACGCCCTTGTCGGCGTCGTTCACGTCCTTCACGCACTGGTCGATGCGGGCCTGCCAGGAGGCGACGGACTTTCGGACGCTTTCCTGGGAGTCGGGATCGTGGGCCAGCTCCTGCTTCTCTCCCTGGCTGAGCTTCCCCGTGTCGTACGAGACCACGCCCTGGTCCGACACCTTCATGCCGGCCGCGATGGCATCGTCCCGCGCCGACTCCAGCTTCTTGCGCAGGTCCACGAACTGGGTGTGCGTTTCACGGAGGAGCGAGGCGATCGCCTTGGCCTCGGTCTGGGCGCTTTGGAACTCCGTGAGCCTGACGCCGAAGCACGCGTTGGCGGCCTGCCGGCTCTCACCTGCGAACGTCGGGAGCAGGGTGATGCCGTGGACGTCCCGCCGGTATGCGGTCTCCAGCTTGTTGAAGTCCTTTGCCATGCCGTCCCAGCGTTCGGCGGCCGTGGTCAGCGTGGACAGGTCGGTCGTCAGGATCTCGTGGAAGGTCGGCATGGGTCCCCGTTGGAGGCAGTGAGTTCGGTGGTGTGCGAGACAACTCGGCTGTCTGTCAGTGCTTCGGCGGCGGTGAGTACGTGTCGAACACGGATACCTTGCGCGCCGTACCAGCCACTCCAGCGTCCGTACCGGTCAACACGATGTTGTTGTTCCGGAGGGCCGACTCATCCCCCGCCAGCCGGGCCAGAAAGTCCTGGACCTGTTCGCCCCAGATCTTGTGCGCCTTACTCACGGCGCTGGACGTGAGCCAGCCATGTCCGTCCTTCGCATCGAACGCCTTCACCACAGCGCCCGTCTCGTCGTCCGCCTGCTGCCCGGCCTTTTTGGTATCCGGTTCGATGTACTTGCGCAGAGTGTCCGCTGCGGCCTTCTTCTCATCCTGAGAGTGCGCGAGGTCGGGCCCGCCACCGCCCGGAATGTCCTGCAGGTGATTGAGCCGCATACCCACCGGGTGCGTGGCATGACCATGTGCTATGTGCCGATCTCCTGCCGACTCGGACATAAACCCTCTCCCCGTTACACCTCGGTTGGCGTGCGCCTGCCAGGCTAGCAACCGCACTCGTGCTTCTCAGTGGCGACGCTTCCTTGTGGCAACAGCCGCAACAGCTCCGCCGATGAGTACCGCAGCTGCGATACCCAATGCGACCCACAGAGTGTCGCTTGCGCCCTTGTCGGAGGAAGCTTCGGCCGCCGCTTTGCCATCCTTCGCCTGTGGGGCGGAGTCCTTGGAACCGGCAGTGCCGGGAGAGGGCGACGCGGAGGATGCGGCTGAGAAGTCCGGCAGCGGGTAGGCGTCGGCCGGCCCGGGATCACCGGGGTTCTGCAGGGCGATGCGCGGCCGCACAATGCCGTAGCCGATGGAGTCGTTGCGCTTGGCGCCGTCCGTGGGGGCGCCGGCGGTGTTGAGCATGACGCGGAGGACCTGGTTGTTGGTCCAGTTCGGGTGCTTGGACCAGATGAGGGCGGCGCTGGCGGAGGCGAGGGCAGTGGCGTCGCTGGTGCCGTGTGAGCGGCAGAGGTCCTTGCCGTTCGGGCAGGCGTGGTACATCTCGTCGCCGGGGGCGGCCATGTCGATCTGTGGGCCGTACTGGGATTCCTTTGTCTTGCTGAGGTCACGGCCTACGGCGCCCACCGCCACCACCCCGGGAGTGCCTGCGGGGTATTCGACTTCCGAGGTGCCGTCATTACCGGATCCGGCGAAGATAAGTGCTCCCTTGTTCAGGGCGTACTTCACAGCAGCAGTGAGTTCGTCAGAGCCTTTGTACGCCCTCATGGAGATGTTGATGACCTGGGCGCCGGAGTCGACGGCGTACCGGATTCCCCGGCTCACTACTTTGCTGAACTCATCGGTGTACCTGTCGGAGTCCAAGCCTCGGTCCGGTACGCGGATCGGAAGGATCTTGGCGCCCGGTGCGAGACCGAAGGTGCCATTACCGCCGTTCGCCTTGCCGGTGCCCGCGATGAGGAGGCCCATCGTGGTCCCGTGACCGTCGTAGCTCGTGTGTTCGTCCCCGGGCGACTGCGGTGCCTCGTTCAGTCCGGGCAGCACCTGTCCCTTGAGATCAGGCAGGTTGCCGTCAACGCCGGTATCGATGACCGCGACTGTGATGCCCTTGCCTGTGCTCGTCCGCCACATCTGGTCGGCCTTCATGGCCGTGAGGTACCACTGCTGTTCGCGGATGGTCTCCGCCTGGGCGGGTGCCGCGGTCATGCCCACCAGCAGCAAACCCACGGCTCCGGAGACAACGCTCCCAAGACGGCCGTTCCTCAACCTGTCGGCAGGCATCCGCTTCCTCTTGCTTCTGGTGGTTCTCGTGATTCGGGCTACTGTGACTGGAGGCGTCAGTCGGCGGCGGGGGGCGCTGATCGGGGGTCTTCCGGACGCCCGTTCTTCCGCCGTTCGGCCCTCTTGCGGGGCGGTTCGCTCTTCTCGCCGTTCCGGCGCGAGGTTGGCGGCCTGGAGCCGTTCGCCGACGCGGCAGGGGTCTCCGTGCCTCCCGATTGGTTCGTGGTGCGGCTGAACGGCCGGCCGGTCGAACGCGCCCGCTGCTGTGGGCGGCCTCCCACGATGCCCTTCTCGGCAGGCGGGAACCCACCTCGCCGCTCGGCCGATACTGGCCCCTGGGCGGGGTTCGCCCCTCTGGGAGCAGCGCCCATAGTCCGACCGGCGGACCCACGCCCGGTCGTGCCAGATACGGGCGTCTCGCCGCCCACGACGGTACCCCGCGGCAACCTGCCGGCCGGCTGCCCCGTGGTGGGTGCGGTCGGGCGACCGCCGATGATGCCCTTGCTGACGGGCGCACGTCCGGGTGCCTCACCGGCGACTGCTCGCCCGGGCATCGCAGTCGTACGGCCTCCCGTCACCGGTTGCGCCTGGCCCACGGGGCCTCGGGGCGTGGTCGTGCCGCCAGTGGCTGGTCCACGTGTCGGCGTTGGTTCCGAGATCTCCTGTCGTGGCATGGGCATCGGACGGCCGCCCGTCACCGTACGCCCCGTGCCCCCAGGGCTCAATGGCGGGCCGAAACCGCGGCCTGAGGGCAGCGGAAGAGGCCCTACAGGCGGCGGCGTTCCGCCTCCAGCCCGGCCCCCTGTCGGCACGTCGACCGGGCCCGGAGCCGTCGGTGTGGTCGGTGCCGGTGGCGAAGCCACCGTTTCGTCGATTTTCGTTCCTACGTGGGCTGGGGCCTCAGGCAACGGCTGGTGGACCGTCTCACGGCCGGTACCGTCCCGCGTATCGGAAGCACTGGCTGCGACAGCTCTGACCTCATGGACTTCGGGCACCGTCTGGTGCCTTCCTCCCACTCCGGTCGGCGCGGGAGCTGCGCCTCCAGATGAGGACGTCCCAGCTCCGCTTCCCCCGCTCGCGACGATTTCGTTTTCATCGACTGTCCGTGCCTTCGGCTGAAGCGCCTTCGGCGGCGGTGGAAACTTGGGCCTCTCCAGCGCATCCATCTGCGTGGCCGAATGCGAGTACGCCTGGGCCAGCTTCCGCATCTCCGCCGCGGCCTGCAGACGCACCCTCTCCTTATGCGCCGCCAATGCCTGCAACTCGGCCCTGGACTTGGCGCTGACGGTGGCAGCGTCGGGGTCGTTGTGCGCGGCCGTTGCCGCGTCCAGATTCGTCTGTGGGCCTTGGGTGTCGCGTGGGATCGACACCTGCGCGGTCCCGATCGCCGCGGATGCCTCTCGCAGCCACTTCGCCGCGCCGTCGCTGAAGTCGCCAAGCCGGAGGCTGGAGTTGGCGAGGTCACCCGCCCAAGTACGGAAAGCGTCAGCGCCCGCGCCCTTCCACTCCACCCACTGCGGGCGGACCTTGAGTTCCTCGGCGATCTTGTGGATCTCTTCGGCTGCCGCGGTCAGCCGGTCGGCAGCGGACTGCACCGTGCCGGCGTTCGCCTGGTCCAGCCAGGCGAGCATCTGCTCGTGGCTCATGTCCTCGAAAGGGGTGCCCTCACCGCGCCGCATCAGATGGTGCCTCCCGCGTCACTGCCGCCGCTTGTCTGCGTCGGCGGCTGACTTCCCTTGGTCTCGCTGCCACCGCCTTGGCCACTCGTGTGCGTCTTCTGCGGGGCAGAGGGGTCGTAGCTCCCGCCGTAATGCTTCGTCGTCTCCGTGCTGATCGCGGCCATGCGGTCGCGGATGCCCAGGTCGATGTTCTGGTAGCCCTTGTGCGAGGCCAGCACCGCGATGCCCATGCCCTCCATCGAATCGGACAGCAGCTTCGACAGGGTCTCCAGATCGCTGATGACGGCCTCGTACATAGTGAACAGGCCGCCGGCCTCCGCCCACTCCACGCCCCCGCCGCCGAACTGGTGGCGCACGAGCTGCTCCTGCCCGACCTTGCCCGGCCCGGCCGCGGAGCCCTTCAGATCGCGGATCAGGTCATCGACCCGCTTCTGGAACTTCGTGAACGACGACAGTTCAGTGGCCAGGTCGGCGACAGCGTCCTGCATCCCGTCGAACATGCGGGACACCCACGATGCCGGTTGCCCACCCGCCCCCGTGTCGCTCGGCAGCACAACGTCCTCCCCCTGTGGTCAAAAGGCCAAGGCCTCAGCAATAACTCTAGCTACGACCAGTGACACTCCTGGCTCGTCCTGTATCAAAGGCGATCGAAATCGGTCAGTGGTGGCTCGGAATCAGGCTCAATGGCGGCGCGTGTCGGTGGCCGCGCCGGGGCAAACCGAGCTTCCGCCTCGATGCCTATTACGGCCCCTACACCAACGCCCCGCGCCACAACTCCAGCGCGATCCGTACGACTACGTCGGCGCCAACGGCACCAATGATGGCAAGTCTTGGACGACCGCCCCATGCCCCACGGGCACGGCGCTGTACACACTCGAACCGCTCGCGACAACTCCGTGACAGACCTGCTCATCACTGACACTGTCGGTAGCCGCCACAGCCGGAGCCCTCACCACACGGTACGGGCGCCTGGTCCTGTCATCCCTACGCGGCGGGGATGGCGAGGCTTAGGAACTCCGCTGTGGACGATCACGGAATTACGTGATCGTCGACAGTCGTCCAGCACCCGGCACCTCAGCAAGACTCCGGTGTACATCTGTGACCGCGTCCGGCCGCGGCTGCCAGGCTCCGCAGAGATCGGCGGGCCGTACCTACAGGCTGCTCCCGGTGACGAGCTTCAACAGACCCTCGGTGTCTGTCAGGTCGGGAATCACAGCGTGGGCACCTGCCGCGCGCAGTTCCTCAGCGGAGCTGCGGCCCGTCGCAACGGCGAGGACGCGGACACCGGTGGCCAGACCGCCCTGGACATCGGCGGGGGTGTCCCCGATCAGAACGGTCTCCTGGAGCACGGCGGATGAGCGGACGAGCGCCAATTCCACGAGCCTGGGTCGCAGGTCTGCGTCCTCGCCGTAGGCGCCCCCGTCCCACTGGATGTGGGTGTCCAAGCCAAAGACGCTGAGCTTGATCTCGGCGACGGCACGCACGTTGCCGCTGACCACGGTCTGCCGCACCCCGGCAGCGTCGAGGGCGTCGAGGGCGGCTGCGGCACCGGGCAGGGCGTTCCCCTGCTCGCGCAGTTCGCCGGCGCGCCGGATGTGCTGCGCTGTGAGTGCCGCAGCGAAACGCTCGAAGTCGGCTCGGTCGGTGGTGAGGCCGTGGAGCTGGGCGGTCTCCCGGAAGATCACGGCTTCGGTGATGCCGTCGATCTTTGCTTGCCGGCGCATCGCCTCACCGGTCACTTCCTCGAACGCTGCGGCGGACAGCCTGCGCCCGACTCCGCGCGTGTCGATGAGTGTGTGGTCGATGTCCCACAAGACGAGCTGTGGCATGCGGCGGGCCCTTCCGAACGGAACGTCCAAGCAGATGCGCTGAGTCCCCCAATCGTTGCGGACGGTATCCGCGACGCGGAAGACAGCCCTACCCTGACGGATGACGGGAGGGCTGATGATCGATTCACCGAAGCTGCCCATCGGGCGACAGGTCAGGTACTACAGGCGTAAGAACGGTAACCGCTCACAGTCTGCCATCGCGGGCCTGTGCGGGATCACCGAGCGGTATCTGTCGCTGATCGAGACCGGGAAGAAGACGCCGTCGCCTGATGTGCTGGCCAGGCTCGCGCGGGAGCTGGGCGTGCCTGTGTCCGCGCTGCTGTCCGACGAGCCTCTGCCCGAGGCCGGTGTCTCCCTGAGCACGGCTCCCGAGATCGCACGTGCCCTGATGGGGTACGGGGGAGTCCGCACAGGCCCGGTCGCGACGTCGGCGGAGCTTCGGGATCGTGTCGAGGATGCATGGAGAACGTGGCAGACCAGCGAGGAGCGATTCAGCGAAGTCGAGCAGGTCCTTCCGCGACTGATCGCCGATGTCGAGGGTGCCGTCCGCATGTATCGCACCGGTAGTGACTCCGGCCTCCGCCGCGAAGTTCTGCGCATCGAAGCGGACTTGTACGGGCTGCTGAGGTCGTATTGCCGGCGCACGGGGCGCCTGGACCTTGCGCTCATGGTCGCGGATCGGGCGCGTCGTGCCGCGGAGGAAGCGGATGACCCTATCCGTCTGGCTGCTGCACACTGGAATTTCGGGCACTGCCTGCTCTCCCAGGAGGGTGGTGCCGATGAAGCGGGGGCGATCGCCGAGGCGGCGGTCGAGCAGTTGCAGAGTGTTCCGGACTGCGATGAGAAGGCGGCCATGCAGGGTGCCCTGGAACTCGTGCGTGTAGTGGCCGATGCTCAGAGCAGGCGGTGGTGGGGTGCGCGCCAGCGGCTCGTCGAGCGGGCGGCTCCGTTGGCGAAGCGAGCCGGCGACGCCAACATCCAGTGGACGGTGTTCGGGCCCACGAACATCCATCTCCATGCCCTGAGCATCGAGATGCTGGCTGGGGAGAGCGCCGAAGGCCTGCGGCTGGCCGACGAGGTCGACATCTCCCGTCTGCCAAGCAGGGAACGACAGTTCACCTTCACCCTGGAACTGGCACGCTGCTACGACCTGCGGCGCGATGACGCCGCCGTTCTCGTGCACCTGCTGGACCTGGAGAAGCTGAGTCCGCAGGACATGGTGCGCAGCAAGTTGGCCACTGACATGGTGTCGCGCCTCCTGCAGCGCGTTCGTCCGACGTACCGCCGCCAAGTCCTCGGACTCGCGGAGCGCTTGAGACTTGCCTGACCCGAACCGGGAGATCCCCCGAACTCACGGTTCGGGTTGTAGTGCTTCCCCGGACCTACCGTCTCGTCATCAGCAGCGACGAGATGGGGCGCACCGTGACGACAGAGCCTTCACGCATTCTTCACTCCCTGCCTGACCTGGCGCGGGAGGACTGGGAGGCCATTCGCGTAGGCCGGTATTACGGCCTTCAGGCTCTGGCTCGGTTGCACACTCCTGGCACTGTGGCGATCGACCCGTCCACCACACCGGGCGTGTACTTCTTCGTGCAGACCGGCTCAACAGCGAAGTGGCCGCAGACGCAGGCGATCAGCGTGACAGCGCGCTTCGATCTGCCGCCCGCCGCGCGGCAGACGCCGCCAGGAATCTACTGGCTCGTGCCGCCACGGAGCGGCACCCTCAGACTGACCGACGAAGACGCCCTGCTCATCGCACTCACCAAGGTCATCCCCGATTGGGCAGAGGCAGCATCGTGACCAGAAGCACGTCGACAAAGGTCCGCGAGGTCGTTTCGGCGGCAGCCGGTGAGCCCCCAGAAGACCCGGGCCGGAACCGTGTCGCCACGAAGGGCGAAGAATCACTTGCCATCGAGCACTGGCTGCTGGCGGCCGCTGCGTCCGACGCCGATCAGGCCCGCACTGCGTGGGAAACGGAAGGCCTAGCCCTCCTGCGGTGCGGCGCCGCATTCCACGCGATCCGCATGCCGCTGAACCTGGTGGAGAACGCCGCGGGCTGCACAGTCCCCGCCGAGGTGGACGCCTACCTGGCGGACGCACTGCTGGGGGCTCTGGTGATCCGGTGCGGGCATGAGCGGTGGCTGTACATCTTGTGCGAGCCGAGCACTGTCAAGGAGTGGAAAGCGCTGGGCATCGAGTGCCTGCGAGATGGCCGCCCGCTGAGCGTGCCTCGTCCGGACGTGATCGGGCACTCGAGTAGCACAGCCTCCTACTGGGCGGTCCGCATGTTCGCGCCAGGACTCCTGGGCAATGGCAACGCGGTGTCTCAGCTCGTCTCCTACGGCCGCTACCGCATGGCGAGCACAGTCCTGAACCCGGAGCACACATCGGGCGATGCGACATGCGTCGACCTGAACCTTGCGCGCACGGTCCGCGACGAGATCCTGCACCTGACGCGCGATTTGCCGAACAGGGTGCCGCAGCCAGCGCAACTTGAACCCGCTGTCGCCGAACTGCGGGATTACCTCGAATACCTGGTCCGCTGCGTCGAGGTGGCCATCGAGGAGGAGGGCTCCGCGAACCGGCAGTCGGTGCAGTGGCTCCTCGGCCGGCTCCGGAGGCACTTCTCGTCCGGGGCGCCGCCCACCGACCGGGAGCCTGCTGTTCGGGCCGAGGAAATGGCGTTGTTCTGCCGGACTCTCCGTGGCGTCTACGAGCGGCACCGCGGCCACGGTGAAAGGGGATCCGGTGACTGACACATTGCCCGGTCGTAAGGGGCCCATGCGGGGACGTGCTCTCGTGGCTGAGGACGGCTCGCCGGTACGGTCCACCTCTTTGCCTCGCGAGGCGGCGTCGGTGCCAGTTGCCCGGCAACTGGTCCGTGAGACCTTGGTCGACTGGGGCCTGCCGGACGTGACGGATGCGGCCGAGCTGGTTGTTTCCGAGCTGGCCTCCAACGCCGTCCGGCATGCGCGCCATGGCGCCTTCAGATTGACCATCCGGCGTCTCGCCGGCGGGAATGTACGGGTAGCCGTGACCGACAAGAGCCGGACGCTGCCGCTGCTGGCGACCGCGAGTACTGCGGACGTCACTGGCCGAGGCCTGGCACTCGTAGACGCCGTGTCGAGGCAGTGGGGGACTGACTCCCTGCCGTGGGGCAAACGGGTCTGGGCAGATGTGGAACCGGCCGACGACTCCGTACTGGCCGACGACCCTGCGCCGGCAGTTGTTGCCCACCGCGTGTGGTCTGCTTCGGCGGCGCAGATCACGTACGTGCTCATGGTGGTGGCGATGGCCGCCTGGCTCGGCGTAGTGATCGCCACCGGGCAGAGGTGAGTGCCGAAGAACGGAGCACCAGCGCGCGAGGGCGAACACTTCTCCCAAGAGCCGGCCAGCTCGATCAGATATTACGGGTCCGGATGTCCAGGGCCGAGCCAATGGCCGGACTGGATCGGAAGCCTGGCGGCTCATTCGTCGGCACCATGCGACTCGCGTCGTCGTGACGTACAGCACCGTTCTCGTGACGACCGCGCCCATGGGCGCGGGCAGAGTCCTGTTGGGACCAGCAGCCACGCCCAGCTTCGCGATCCGCCACTCGGCCGAGTACTGCCCGGGATGACCCCACTGATCTCTCCCTCCCCGTTACCCCGTCGGGGAGGGAGAGCCGCCCTCCGCGCGGAGCGCGGTCCTGCACGGATAGACGCAGCTATTGGAGGCGTCCGTGACCATGAATACCATTGCTGTTCCGACTCGTCGCGAGGCGCAGCCCAGCGTCGCGGGCGTCTTCGGGTACGCCGCCGCACACATCCACAGGGCCGCCGCAGCCGTATGGCCAGACCAGTCCGTTTACCTGGAGTGCCACGTGCCCAGCGTCACCGGGTACGTACAACGGGCGCGGATCGGCGACCGCTTGCTCTACGCGAAGACATCGCTGCTTGGCGTCTCCCTGGTGTCACTCCTGCGTGGTGCGTGCGGAACCTGGTCCACTGTGCTGGAAGCACAGCGCGAGTACGAGAACCGTTCGGACGGGCTGCTGAACCGCGAGGCCGCACAGCTGAGGCTGCTGGCCGAGATGGGTGGCCCGACGGCATGTCCGCTGGCCGGGCTGAGAACTGGGGTGATCTTCACCGAACCAGTGCCCGGCCCAACGCTGGGCGAGCTGCTGCTGGAGCGACCCGGTGACACCGCGGTCCTGCTCGACCGCACCTTCGTCGAGCTGCGAGCGCTGCACCGTCCGGGTGCCGCCCGCCAGCTGGCGGCTGTCGGTGTGATCGAGGAACGCAGCATCACCGGCACGTTTCTCCGCAAGTTCAACGGCTTGTTGGGGACCCTCTACATGGACCAACTCGGTGTGAGCCGACGCGAGGCGGAACAGCGCCAGGAGATGCTGCAACTGGTGCACCGCTCCGTGGGTCGTCTGCGGCGCCTGCGCATGCGTCTGCCCTCAGCAGATGGCACATCCCTCGCCTACGGCGACCTCAAGCCGGAACATGTGGTGTTCCCTGACGGTATCGACGGGCGGCCGGTGTTCCTGGACCCGGGGCTGCTGCGTGCGAGCCGCATGGTGGACATCGCGAAGCTGGTCAGCCGTACGGTACTGACCCTCGCCGCCCGCCGACCGCGAGCCCCAGCCGTACACCAAGTGCTATACGGCCTGGACGCCTTCGTGAAGTCCCAGGTCCCGATGCTGTCCGGCAGGGAACGGAACCTCTGGCTGGCAAACCTGATGATGCTATGGCTGATGGACACCGTGAACATCATGACCACGTATCTGTCCGCGCCCTTAGCGCTGCCTCTACCTCGGGCAGGTGCGGCGCTGATTGACCGGGCTGTGCCGGTCTTCTCCATGGTGGAGTCGGCAAGTGCCGACCTGGAGGGTGGCACGGCAGTACACGGCACATGGGACGGCGCTTTGGATGCTGCCCTGGCGGTGGTGTCATGACGCCACCAGGCCTGCGCATCGGTGTGGCTGGCGCCGGGGCGGTCGGTCAAGCCGTCGGTGCGACGCTGATGCTCGCTGGACTGTGCGACCAGTTGCTCATCGCTTCGCGTGCGGTCGAGCAGGCCGCAGCGCTGGCGGCCGACCTGGACGACATGCGTTCGGCGATCGGTTCGCCCGTCGTCCCGTACGCCGTAGAGGTGTCCCGGCTGTGGGACTGCGACGCCGTCGTGATCGCCGTCCGGGCCCAGTTCACGAACCCGCGCAGCAGCGACATCCGTATGGGCGGCCTGCACGCCAACGCACGTGTGATCGCCGGGCTGGCCCGGGAACTGAGCCACTACACCGGCACGGTGCTGATGGTCACCAACCCAGTGGATCTCATGACGAGGTTGTTCGCCGAGCAGTCCGGATGCTCGCGGGTGCTCGGGATCGGCTCCAACCTCGATACCGCCCGCTACCGGCACACCCTGGCCCGGCTCATGGATGTGCCCGTCGACACGGTCCAGGGGCACGTCATCGGCGAGCACGGCGACAACGCCGTGGTGTGTGCCTCCTCCACCACCGTCCATGGCAGACCGGTCACCGTCCCGGTCGAGCAGATCCGGGAGGAACTCGCGCTGCGGCCGGGCCGGATCAACGCCGGCATCGGCCGCAGCCGGTCTGGGCCCGCCGGGGCCGTGGTGTCCGCGCTGCGCCTGGCCCTCGGTCTCGCCGACGGGCTGACCGAGCTGTCGACCCTGTACTGGGGTGGCTACTTCGGTGTCCCGCTCCGGTTTTCCATCGGCCTGCCGCAGCCGTGCATGCCGCCACTGGACGAGGACGAGCAGCGGCAACTGCAACTCGCGCGCAAGAAACTTCGCACCGCCTACCGGGCCATGTGCGATGCCCTGTCCAACCCGTCTCCGTCAGTGAGGAATCCGTGACCAGCTACGCCACCCGACTGCATGCCGCCGAAGCGGCTGTCACCGTTCTGTCCGCCCACAAAGCCGTCACCGACTGGTCCGCCCGTTACTTCGGACCGTGGTGGAACGCGGTCGACGCGAAGCCCGAGAGCGTCTGCGAGGGGCCACTCGTTGTCGCCGAAGTGAACGAAGACGCATACGGCGAGGCGTCCCTGGCGGTGACCCAGGCCCTGCACACAAGCACAACCTACGCCAAGGCCCAGACCCTGGTAGCCCGCGACGACGCTGCCGGTGTCATCAGGGCCGTCTCCCCGGGGGAACTGCTGGCCTATCGGTCCGAGCCCGCCTCGGGGAAGCTGACGATCTACGGCTGCGATACCGAGACAGTGGCCACGGCCACCGCCCGCCTGGCCCGGGAGATGGTGCGTGGCGTACTGCTGCGGGCCGGCTGGTGCGTGCTGCACGCCTCGGCAGTCGTCCAGGAATGCCGGGTGGCCCTGACGTTCGGCAGGAAGGGAGCGGGCAAGACCACCACCGCACTGGCGCTGGTCGCACGGCACGGGTGGGGGCTGCTGGCCAACGACCGCGTGTTCGTCCGCCCCAACGACCGCGACGGAGTGGAGGTTCTGCCATGGCCGTCGGCTGCTGCCGTCGGCCTCGGGCTGCTCGACGCCCTGGACTGGTTCGAGATCGCGCGGCAGAGGCTGCACGTCGGCGAGGCCCTGCACCCCACGCAGGACCCGCGCGTGACGCAAGCACTCTTCGCTGGCGTCCGGACGCCACTGTGGGAGAACGGCAAAGAGCTGAAGGTCCAGGTCTTTCCCGACCAGTTCGGTCGATGGTTCAACATTCCGCTGGCCGCCGGGGGCGAGGCTGCCGCCCTTCTCTTCCCGTCCATCCTCGCCGGGGCAGCTCCCGCCGCGAAGGGAGAGGCCCGAGGCCTGGACGACAGCGACTTCATGAGCGGGGCGACCGAAGACCGCTACCCGGATATCTTCGACCTGGTCCGGGTTGACGGTGGCGGCAGCGAGGACTCTCGGCACGAGGTTGCGCACAGGCTGGCGGCACTGCCGCACCACTCCGTGGTCCTCGGGCATGACGTCGCTGCCAATGCAGACCTCCTCGCCAAGCTCATCGACCTGCAATCGTCCTGAACCGACCCAGGCCGACCTCTGTCGCCCCGGCCATGCCCGGGCCGGGGCGGCTCCGGGGGGCTGCTATCCGGGAATGAGCCGGGAGCGCTCAGGGGCTACGGCGACCCCGCTTGAGCCGTCGCCGAAGTACTCGAAAGACCTGTTGAGAGGGGTGTTCCGCTCTTCGCAGGCCCACGGTGTGGTGGTCGCGACACAGCCACGATCACCGGGAGGTTCTGCCGTGGCGCCGATTCCATTCACCGCTGTGCTGCTGCCGTTTGTGACGGCCGCTGGCTTGTTCGCGCTGTGGGAAGCGCGCGACTGCACTCGCCCGGGACGTCACCGTCACCGCTGCGTCATGCGTGGGCGTCACGCGGCCTGGGGAGGGCGGCGATGACCGCATACGGCGCCACGGGCACCACCACGTGTGTTCTGTTGCGCTGGACCAGCTGTACCCCTGACGCTGTAGCCCGGGCTCGCGCCACGCTGCGCTGTGCCCTCGACCAGCTCGGCTACGACGGCGAGGTGATCAGCGATGCGGTGCTGGCCGCCTCGGAATTCGTCACCAACGCCACCACACACGCCGTCGGCCCGTACGAGATGCGCCTGCGCCGCACCGATGCGGGGATCATCTGCGAAGTCGAGGACCATGATCCGTGCATCCCAGAGGTTCCTGAATTCCCGGCAACGCCGCCGTACACGCCTACCGAGGAGAACCGCGGGGGTGGTTTGGAAGCGCTGTGCACGCTGCTGTCCGAGCACGGGCGCGGCCTGCACATCGTGCATCAACTCACCGAGGGAGCATGGGGATTCCGAGGGCAAAGGAGGACCAAGACGGCGTGGTTCGCGCTCCCGGCCGTCTCGTGGACTTCGAAGTGTTCCTGAAAGCTGTGCGCGCCGAATAGAGTCGGTGGCCGCCCGGACCTTCATTGCGAACCGTCATATGAGCAGCGCACCGTCACGCCGTGGACCGGAGTTCACCCCACCCATGGGGATTGCTCACCGCAGCGGCGGGTATCTCCAGTCGCATCCGATCACTTAGAGTTGTCGCCCCAGTGGTTTGGGTGACGGAAAGTGGGGGCTGGTGAGAACGCAAAGGCGGGCGGCGGCGCTGCTTGCGGCGGCAAGTGCGGCTACCGCAGGGCTGTTCCTGGGCGGCTGCGCGGACGGCTCATCAGATGCCAAATCGCTGCCGGAGAAGTCGGTTGAGACGACGGTTTCTCGAACACCGAATACGCACCACGCAGAAGCGATGGATGCATATCGGGCCATGTGGGGCGACCTTGCTGCCGCTGCGCAGACATCGGATGCCAAGAATCCGCGCCTAGAGGCACATGCCTCGGGAGAGGCGTTGGAGTTGCTGCGTTACATGATGACGCAGGACCGAAAGAAGGATGTTGTCACCAAGGGGCAACTGCGTCTTGACCCCGTCGCGGGGAAGCGTGATGCCACGACGGTCGTCATTCGGGACTGTGCAGATGCCACCGATTGGCTGCACTACGCCAATGACGGCAAGCGGGAGGACGATGTTCCTGGTGGTCACCATCGCGTCGACGCGACCGTCCGACGGCAACACGGGGTCTGGACTGTCGAGCGTCTGTACATCGACAGGGTGGGAACGTGTTGAGGCTCAGCTCCGCTGTGCCGATGGTGATGGCGGTGCTGTGCATCGCGGTACTGCTCGCTGCACGTGATGCTGCCGCCGATGACGGGTTGAGCACAGGTTCCGCAGTTACGTGCGCACCTGGGGTTTGCGATGCCGAGGCACAGAGCGTCAGAAGGAATCCGGGTAGTTCGGGTAATGACAGGCCGGTGACTCATGGCGGGGCGGCGAAGCCCAGCGGCCGCGGTGGTGGAGGAGGACCGGTAGGCCCGCCGACGGTCACGTCGACCGGTTGGGAGTACGACCTGGGTGGCGGCATTGGGATCTTGCCGCGCTTCGATCCCGAGAAGTCGGAGAAGCCGAAGCCGGGCGGTGGCCAGCAGCAGGTGCCCGTAGAGGTGGTCGTCCAGGAGGCGGTGAAGCGGCTGAAGTTGCCGAAGCCGCTGATCCGCACGAGCCCGGACGAGGAATTCGTGCAGGTGGTGCACGTGCCGACGTGGATGTGGGTGGAGCGGTCTACGTGGGGTCCGGTGTCGGCATCGGCTGCTGTAGAAGGCGTGAGCGTGACAGCGACGGCGCGGCCGCGGAAGGCGGTGTGGTCGATGGGCGAGGGTGGCCAGGTGGTGTGTCGGGGGCCGGGGACGCCGTACTCGGATGCCTACAGTCCCCAGGAGTCGTCGCCGGACTGCGGTTACACCTATCAGCGGGCGTCGGTGTCCGCGCCGGGCCGGTCGTACACGGTGTCGGTGCAGGTCGCCTGGGATGTCGACTGGCATGGAGGCGGGCAGACCGGGGTCGTGCCGGGGCTGGTGATGACTGCTGAGCGGCAGTTGGTGGTGGACGAGGTACAGACCGTCGTCACGCGCTGACGGCTCGGGCTGAGTGCGCGGCCTGTCCTGCACGGGGACCGGCCGGTGGACGTTGGAATTCTTCTGATCGCGAGGTGAGTTGTGGGTGCCCCCATGTCTTCTTCGGCTCTGAGCGGCGGCGGGTCGCGGGTGCCAGGAGCGCGCCGGTCGGGCCCGGCACAGCAGCCGCCGGTGACGGGTGCCCGGCGTCGCAGACTGGGCTGGGTGTGGGCCGGGACCGGGGCGGTGGTGGTCTCCGCGGTCGGCTTCGCGCTGGTGGCGCAGGCGGTGGGGGAGCGGGAGCAGGTTCTCGTGCTGGCTCGCGATGTGCCGGCCGGGCGGGTGCTGAAGCCGGCCGATCTGCGTGCCGTGGAGGTGGCGGCGGACGCAGGTGTGGTGGCCTTCGCGGATCGGGGCACCGTGCTGGGGCGGCAGGCGAAGGTGCCGCTGGTCGCTGGCTCGTTGCTGGCTCCCGGCCAGGTCGGTACGAGCGCGGTCTTCCCTCCGAGGGGGTTCTCGCAGGTGGCGCTCGCCGTGGAGCCGGGCGGCGCACCGCCTGATCTCGCCCGCGGAGAGCGTGTTGCGGTCCTTCCCGGCCCGGACGGTGCCGCAGCGGCGGGCGATCAGGAGACGGCGCCGTCGGCGGTGGCGGGGACGGTGACGAGCGTGCGGGAGCCGGAGTCGGCGGGAGGGCCGCGGGTGGTCACGGTGCTGGTGGAGACCGGGGCGGCACGGCGGGCGGCGCAGCTTGAGCATCCGCGCGTGGTCGTGCTTCCTGCCGAGGGGCGTGAGGCACCGTGAGGCGGATGGTCGTTCTCGGGTCGGTCACGGGCGCCCCGGGAGTGACGACGACGGCACTGGCATTGGCCGCCGTGTGGCCGCCGGAGGCGGATGGCGGCGTGCGGCCGGTGATGGTGGAGGCGGATCCCTCAGGCGGTGACCTCATGATCCGCTTTGGTCTGCCGTCGTCTCCCTCGCTGCTGGATGTCGCGGCGGCGGCCGGGCAGCCGTATCCGGGCTCCTTGCTGGGGGCGGTGAGTGAACTGCCCTTTGGTGTACGGGCGGTGGTCGCGGTGCCTGGCCGTGGTCCGTGCCGGGAGGCTGTGCGGCTGCTGGCTGGTGAGGCCGGGCGGCGTGTGTTGCTGGGGGATGGTCATGATCTTGGCACGGTGCTGCTGGACGTGGGCCGCCTTGGCGAGGATGTCGAGCCGTTGCTCCAGGCTGCGGATCAGGTCGTGCTGGTAACGCGCGGCGGGGCGGAGCCGCTGACCCATGTGTCCGCCTGCGGCCTGGACGTTGACGCGTGTGCCGGGCGGCTGGCGTTGGCCGTGGTCGGGCCGTGCCCGTACCCGGCTGACGAGATCGCGAACACGCTCGGGATCAGGTGCGTGGTCTTCCTGCCCTGGGATGCCAAGGGCGTCGCCGCGATGAACAACCCCAAGCAGAGCGCATTGCGCATCGCCGGGTTCCGTCCGTCACCGCTGATGACCGCCGCGCGCATGCTGGCGCGTCAGCTGACCGGTCCGCAGGAGAGCACGACCGGGACTAGCGCTACGGACGGTGGCCGTGTGACCGAGAGACACGCGGTGCAACTGGCTGGCGGGAGCCGGACAGGTCTGGTTCAGGTGCCGGGAGCCGAGGAGAGTGGATCATGAGCGAGCTGCTGATGCCCCCGGGGTTCGTGCCCGGTGCCGACGAGCACCAACTGGCGCACCTGGTACGCCAGCGCGTGGCGGCCCGCCTGGCGACATACGCCGGCGAGCGCGAGTCGGCAGGTTTGCCGGCGGAGGATGAAGCGGCGCGGCGGGCCACTGTGGGACTTCTCCTCGCGGAGGAACTGGGGGAGCAGCGGCGTCAGGCGCTGGCCCGGGGTGGTTCGGTGATGGATGTCGCCGTGGAGGAGCGGATCGCGCAGGCGGTCAAGGACGCGCTGTTCGGTACCGGACGCCTGGAGCGGCTGCTGGCAGATGAGCGGATCGAGAACATCTGCGTCAACGGCTGCGATGTGGTGTGGGTCAAGGACGCGGCAGGCGCATGGCGTCGTGAGGCACCGGTGGCCGCCTCGGATGAGGAACTGGTGGAACTGGTCCGCACACTGGCTTCCCGCACGGGCGGGGAGGAACGGCGCTTCGACCGGGGCATGCCGCGCCTGAACCTACAGCTCCCCGACGGTTCCCGGCTCTTTGCGGTGATGGCGGTCACCGGGCGGGTGTCGCTGACGATCCGGCGTCACCGTTTCCCGGCCACCTCGATGGCGGAGCTGGTGCGGCTGGGCGTGTGCAACGAGCAGCTCGCGGAATTCCTGCGGGCGCTGGTGCGGGCGCGTAAGAACATCGTGATCGGCGGTGGCACCAATGTCGGCAAGACCACGGTGCTGAGAGCCTTCGCCCACGCGATCCCGCCCGAGGAACGGCTGGTGACGATCGAGGACACCTTCGAACTCGGTCTGGACGCCGACCCGGTGGCGCACCCGAACGTGGTGGCCATGCAGGCCCGGGAGCCGAACATCGAAGGGCAGGGCGGCATCGACCAGGCGGAGCTGGTGCGGTGGGGGCTGCGGATGTCCCCGGACCGGGTCATCGTCGGAGAGATCCGCGGGGCCGAGGTCATCCCGATGTGCAATGCCATGAGTCAGGGCAATGACGGCTCGTTGTCCACCATCCACGCCTCCACCTCGCGCGGGGTGTTCACGAAACTCGCCTCCTACGCCGCACAGGCCCCGGAACGGCTCACGCTGGAGGCGACGAACCTGATGGTGGCCTCCGCAGTCCACTTCGTCGTCCATCTGGGCTGGGACGCCGCAGGCCGGCGGGTCATCGATTCGGTGCGCGAGGTCATCGACGCGGACGGGGCACAGATCGTCTCCAACGAGGTCTACCGCCCGGGCGCCGACGGGCGTGCCGTGCCCGCCACTCCACCGCGTACCGAGACCCTCAATGACCTGGTCGCAGCCGGGCTGGACGCCCGGGAAGCCGCCTACCAGTGGTGGGGAGCAGCCTGATGAACAGCCTGATCGGCCCCGCTGCCTCGACGGGCGTCGCGGTGGCGTGCGGGACGGTGTTCGGGCTCGGCCTGGTGGCCATCGGCTACGGCGTTGTGCGGCGGGCGGCGCGAGAGGAGCGGCCCGGCCTGTGGCGTGCACTGGTATCGCGGCTGCCTGCGGACTGGACCACGCGGCGCGTGGTGATCGCGGTGACGGCCGGGGCGGTCGCGGGGACGCTGACGACATGGCCGGTAGCGGCGGTGCTGACCACCATTGCCGTGCTCACCCTTCCTGGCCTGCTCGGACCGGACCGGCACGCGGCCCGGCGTACGGAGCGGATGGAGGCGCTGGCCACCTGGACGGAGATGCTGCGCGACACCCTCTCCGCCGCGGCAGGTCTGGAGCAGGCGGTGCTGGCGACCACGGACATCGCCCCGGCCGCGCTCGAACCCGAGATGCGGAAGCTGGCCGCCGCGATCCGCTCCGGGCATCCCCTGCCGGCCGCGCTGCGGGCATTCGCGCAGGAGGCCGATGACCCACTGGCCGATGTCGTGGTCGCCGCGCTCGTGATGGCGGCCGAGCAGCAGGGCAGTCACCTCGCGCCGCTGCTGGGGGAGCTTGCCGAGTCGGTGCGCGAGCAGGTGGCCATGCGGCAGCGCATCGACGCCGGACGGGCGAGCGTACGTACCGGAGTGCGCGTCACGGTCAGCGTCACTCTGGGCATGGTGCTGGGGCTGGTGGTGTTCAACCGCCCCTACATGGACCCCTTCGACTCGCTGACCGGGCAGGTGGTGCTCGCGGTGGTGGGTGCCCTGTTCACCGCGAGCTTCACCTACCTGAGCGTGATCGGGCGCATCGAGGAACCCGTGCGGCTCATTACCCCGACCGCTTCCCGCACCACGGCGGGTACCGGGCCGGGAGGCGCACGGTGATCGTCATGCTGCTCGGTGCCCTGTTCGGCGTCGGGGCCACCGCCCTCGTCTACGGCCTGCGCCCACCCCGGCCCGCGCTCGCCGATGTCCTCACCGCACTCAACACCCCTGTACCGCAGGCGGCTTCACGGGCGGGCGAGGCGGAGGACACGGAGTGGGCTACTCGGCTGGGCAGATGTGCCGTACCGCTGGTGCGGGCGCTGGGCTTCCCCACCGCCTCGCTGCGCGCGGACCTGGCCGTGTGCGGCACGGACGAGGAACGGCACCTGGCGGGCAAGGCGGTTTGCGCCACCGCAGGACTGGTCGGCCCGTGGGCCGCCACGCTCCTGCTGCGCCTGGAGGCCGGTATCGGGGCAGGCTGGTGGATGCCGCTGGCCGGCTCCCTCGCCCTGGCCGTCGTACTGTTCTTCACCCCCGACCTGTCGGTACGCCAGCAGGCCGCACAGCGACGCCGCGAGATGCGCCACACCCTCAGCCTCGTCCTGGACCTGACGGTGATCGCGCTCGCCGGCGGCGCCGGAATCCAGCAGGCTTTCGCCCAAGCGGTGGCCGCACCCCAAGGATGGGCGGCGGCGAGACTCCGGCACGCCCTGCACGTCGCCCAGCTCACCCGCACCAGCCCCTGGTCCCACCTGGGCGACCTGGGACGACACCTGGCCGTGACCGATCTCACCGAGCTGGCCTCAACGCTCAACCTCGCCGGAAGCGAAGGCGCCAAGATCCGCGGCTCGCTCGGGGCGAAGGCGCGAGCGATGCGGCGGCGGAGGATCTCGGAAGCCGACGGCGCCGCCCAGGCGGCCACCGAGCGGATGTCGCTGCCCGTGGTCGGACTCTTCGCCGCGTTCCTGCTGCTGATCGGCTACCCGGCCCTTGCCCACGTCATGTCGATCACCTGAAGCGCCCACCCGTACGAGTACAAACCCGTAGAGAGAACTCCGCCATGTTCCCACTCGACATCCTGGCCCGCTTGGTACGCGCGCACCTGGCCGAACTCCGCCGACAGGCCCGCTCGGACGCGGGCTACACCACCGAGACCATCGTCGTCACCGCCCTGCTGGCAATCCTGGGCCTCACCGTGGTGGGCATCATCGTCGCCAAGGTCACCGCCAAGGCAAACAGCATCGACCTGGGCGGCTAAACCGTGGCCACCACGTTCCTTCGCAGGCCGCGCAGCGACCGCGGGGCGGCGAGTACCCAGCTGGTGCTCGTCGTCCCGGCCCTACTGCTGATCGCGCTCCTCGCTGTGCAGTTCGCGCTGCTCTGGCACGCACGGCACATCGCCCAGTACGCCGCCGAGCGGGCCCTGGCCGCCGCCCGCACCGAGAACGGCACCGCCGCGGCCGGCCGGGCTCAGGCACGACGCAGCCTTGCAGCACTGGGCAGCCGCGTTCTGACCGCACCGTCCGTCACCGCCGAGCGCACCGCCACCCACACCACCGTGCGCGTGCAGGGGACCGTGATCCGCGTGCTCCCCGTCCCGGGGCTTGTCCTGCACGCCTCCGGCACCGCCTCCGGTCCCACGGAACGGATCACCACACCCACCGGAGGCCAGCCTTGACCGGGGCGGTGCGCGGCACACGAGACGACGCAGAGCGGGGTTCGGCGGCGGTGGAGCTGGTGCTCGTCACGCCGCTGCTCGTCCTCGTGTTCCTGGTCGTGGTGGCTTTCGGGCTGCTCGCCGATGCCCGTCTGGTCGTGGCGGACGCCGCCCACCAAGCAGCCCGCGCCGCCTCCCTGGCCCGCACCGACAAGGACGCCCACACCCAGGCCGAACGTGCCGCTGACGCGGCAGTGCGCGAGGCGGGAGCCTCCTGCACGCGCCCGAGCGTCCGCCTCGCCACCGGCGGACTTACACCGGGCGCCACCGTGACGGCACGCGTCTCCTGCACCGCCGATCTGGGCCACCTCACCCACACCGGGCTGCCTGGCCACGTGACGCTGGCCGACACAGCCTTCTCCGTCGTTGACACCTTCAGGAGCACCCCGTGAAACGACGACTGCGAGAACATCTGACTCAGGTCCGTGTTTGGCTGCCGGCCGGGGACGACCGAGGACAGGTCACCGCGTTCGTCGTCTGCGTCTTCGCCGCGCTGTGGCTGTTCGCCGGGATCGTGGTCGACGGCGGCCTCGCCCTGGCCGGCAAGGCCCAGGCCCTGGATGTGGCGCAGGAAGCCGCCCGCACCGGCGCCCAGCAACTGGACATCGGCCGTCTTCGGCGCGGCGAAGAGGTCCGGCTCGTACGCGACCAGGCCGCAGCGGCGGCCCGCGCATACGTCGCCTCCACCGGAGACAGCGCCACCGCCACCGTCCAGGGCGAAGCCGTCACCGTCCATGTCACCCACCACCAGCGCACCCAGATCCTGCAACTGATCGGCCTGCGCACCCTCACCATGCACGCGACCAGCACCGCGCACGCCGAACGCACCACCCCATAGGACCGTTCACCTCACCATCCACTCCGGCAGACGAGAGCGAACCGGCGATGACACACCCACCGCAGCTGCGCCAGCGCCTGACAGCTGCCGCCACGGCCACCGGGACCCTGGCCGTCACGCTCACCCTGCTGGCCGGGATGCCCTACGTCCTGTGGCGAGCCACTGGTGTGCCCTGGCCGGAACACATCTCCTCACTCGGCGAGGTCGGGCAACGGCTGACGCAGCCGGTCAGCGACCCCTTGATGATCAGCCTGTTGGCCGTCGTGGGCTGGGCGTGCTGGGCCGGCTTCGCCTACACCGTGGTCCGCGAGACCATCTGGTACGCCACCCACCTTCCGCAGCTGCTGCGCGACCGCCACGCACACCATGAACACGTCGCTGCCCTATCGGTGAAGGGCTCGCTTGCCGCGCTGTGCATCGGCACCCTCGTCGTCGCACTAATCGGGCTCTGGCGCCCCGAAACGGCCAGTGCCCAGCAGCCCTTCTCCCCGGGAGACGTACGGCCGCACACCGCCGCGACAGCCCCTCTCATCCCTGTCTCGACCCGGCATCGGGCCGCAGGCAAACCAGCCTCGGCGCGCGCCACGACGACCAACTCCACTACGACACACTCCACACTGCCCGGACAGGCGCGAGAGGCTGAGGCCGTCCGGCACATTGAGTACACGGTCGTCGAAGGCGACACCCTGTGGAATATCGCGCGCATGCACCTGGGCGATCCTCTCAAGTGGCCGCGCATCTATGCGCTGAACAAGGACCGCGTCCAAGGCGACGGAGCCCGGCTCACCGACCCGGACCTGATCCTGCCCGGGTGGCAACTGACGATCCCCGCCAGCGGGGCCGCCACGCCGCCGCCGGCATCTGTTCCCGCCCCGACAGATCCGGCACCGGCTACCACACCCCCGAAGCCCTCCGAGCCCGCACCGGCGCAAGCGCCGCCGACCCTCGACCACCGCAAGGACACTGGCCGACAGGAGGCTGGCCAACACACTCCCGCACAGTCCGATCGGCACGACGAGGCCACGACCGCAAAACCCTCCGCCCCACAAGGTCCCGCCGCCATCACTTTTGGGGAGGCGAGCCTGATCGGCATCACCGCGGCGGCCGGCCTGCTGGCCGCACGCCGCTATTGGTACTGGCACCAACACCGCCGGCGGGAGCCCGGCCAGGAGACGGACGTACCTGCTCTGAGCCCGCTGGTGGACAAGGCCGCACAGGCCGCCCACGCGGCAACCCGGCCCCGCCAGCCAGCCGAAGCCCACCCCCTGGCCCCCCGCCGCACCCCTCCCCAGCAGCCCCTTACCCCGGGCACGGTCACCATCGGCGTACGGGAAGACGCCGAGGTCCCCCTCGACGAGCTGGCCCTGCCCGGAGGCTGCGCCTGGACCGGTCCCGGCGCCGATGGCGCCGCCCGCGCCCTGCTGGTCGGCGTCCTCACCGCCGCTGAACGCCGCCGCCCCGGGCCACCACGCGTCACGGCGGTCGTCCCCCAGGACTTGGCAGACACTTTGCTGCCAGGACTGCCCGCTGAGTTCAGCGCCCTGACCCAGAGCGCCGACCTCGCAGACGCCATCCGATACGCAGAACAGCACCTGATCGCCCACGCCCGCGCACACGACGAGCAGGACACCGCGCCCGCGGCAACCTTGCAGGCGAGCCCACACTCCGCTCCGGAGACCGAGCCGGGCCCCCTGCTCCTGCTCGCCACGCCTGACGCGGCCCACACGGGACAGCTGCAGGCGCTGGCCTCGCGCAGCAGACCAGGAACCCTGATCGTCCTCAGCCTGGACACCATGCTGCCCGGCTCCAGCTCATGGCACATCGCCGACGACGGCACCGTCACCAGCGAAGGACACGGTCAAGTACCCGGGACACTCAGGCTGTTCCACCTCACGCCCGAGGCCGGACGAGACGTGACCGAGGTCCTCCTCACCGCCCACGGCCAGCGCCCCCGCCTGCGCGTTCTCCCGACCCAAGCCCCGCGCCCCGATTCCGAACACGAAACCCCCACCCCGCCTCCGGCGGACGACGAGCCCCCGCACCCGGATGCGGTCGAGCCCACGCACCCGCATCCGGTCGAGATCCTGCACCCGGATGCGGTTGAGCCCACGCGACCGGCACAGACCAAGCCCGTACGCCTTCACGTCCTCGGCCCCATCACCCTCTACGCCCGTGGCCACCAAGACCCCGTCGGCACCAACCTGCGGGCGGAAGTCCACGAATTCCTCGCCCTCCTCGCCGCCCACCCCACGGGCCTGCTCGCCTCCGACATCGCTGACAAACTCCACCTCGCCCCCGGCAGCGACCAGAACGCACTCAAAAACCTGCGCCGCGCCGTAAGACGCGCCCTGCGCGCCGCTACCGGCATCACGGCGCAGGAGTTCATCCTGCTGCAAGGGGAACTCCACAAACTCAATCCAGAACTCGTGGAAACTGACCTGGCGGAGTTCAGTCGCAGCCTCAAAGAGGCATTTTCCGCATCCGATACGGAAGAAGCACGGAGCGATGCCCTCTCCGCCGTACGCGACGCCCTGTCCCATTACCGAGGCCCCTTCGCCCAGGGCAGTGACTACCTGTGGGCGGACACGGTCCGCGAACACCTCACTATGAAGGCCACCGACGCCGCCCTCCGTCTGGCCCGCCAAGCCGAACGCGCCGGTGCCACGCCGCGTGAGCTCGATGTAGTCCTTGCACTACTGGAACACCTGGGCATCGTCCACCCCGACCACGAACGCCTCGCTCAGCACACCATCCGCCTCTACCAAGCCGCCGGACGCCACGACGCCGCCCGGCATACCTACATCCGCCTCACGCGTCACCTCGCCGAGCTTGGCATCGAACCAGAACCGGCCACTCAAGCCCTCATCGCACCCCGTATCCGGAGCCGGCAGATGAGGTAAAGACGCAGCTCACCCGCCAGTGGCGTTGGCCCCGACACGGACTTTTCTAGCGGGCTCACGGTTGTCCGGTATCGGCGCTTGGGCACCAGACGACAATCGCCGGACAACGGCAACGCGGTGGCACGACGGAGCCCTGCACGTCGGCGCAGGTCACCGCCGTGCAGGGCTCCGTGATGCGTATTTCCGCTATCAGCCATCTGTCTTGCCCCTCCGAACATTGAGTAGCGCCTATGGCTCTCAGGCAGAAATTTGATATGCCAGCTATCCGACCGGTCTCAGCGCTCGCGCGAGCGCGTCGACGGTCACCCCGACGATCGCCCGGAGTTGCTCCGGGCTCGCCCCGGCCCTACCCATCACCGCGAGAGACTGGTTCACGGCCGCTACGTGTACGGCGAAGTCCTCGGCGTTCTCGTCGGACATTCCGCCGGCCTTCAGCGCGGTGCGCAGGCGCGGGCGCTGGCGGCCGAACAACTCTTTGACATGCTCTGCGACGCTCGGGCTCAGCGCCGGACTCGCCATGACCGACTGGGCCATCAGGCATCCGTCGGGCACGGCGGGGTCGGCGATGCGCCCCAGGGTGACGTCGAAGAACGCACGGACGGCGGCGACGGGCTCCTCGGCCGCGCACGAGAGGGCGGCGTCGAACTTGTCGCCGTAGCGCGTGGCGTAGCGATCCAGGCAGCGAAGGAAGAGCGCGTCCTTATCGCCGAGCGAGGAGTAGATCGAGCTGCGGTTCAGGCCGGTCGCCCGGGACAGATCGTCGAGCGAGGTGTCGGCGTAGCCGGAGCGCCAGAACTGGATCATCGCGGCGTCGAGCACCGTGTCCATGTCGAACTGCTTCTTGCCTGCCATGCGGCCCATCCTCCCATCTTGGACTGATCAGTTCAAGACGTGCTAGCGTCGAATCACGGTCCACCCGCCTCGATGGAGGATTCCCATGACCCACCCCGTCCCCGCCCTGCCCCTGCATGACCTGGCCGGATTCACGCACCGCTGGGTCGACGCCGACGGCGTCCGCCTGCACGCCGTCGAAGGCGGTCGGCCGGACGGACCGGCCGTCGTCCTGCTCACCGGGTTCCCGCAAACGTGGTGGGCCTGGCGAAAGGTCATGCCTGTTCTCGCCGATCGGTTCCGGGTCATAGCGATCGACCGGCCGGGCCAAGGCAATTCCGAGCATCCGGAGCTCAGGTACGACACGCACACGGTCGCCGCGCACATCCAGGCCGCTGTGAACGCTCTCGGCGTGCGGGACTACTGGCTCGCCGGGCACGACATCGGCGCCTGGGTCGCCTTCTCCCTCGCCCTGAACTACGAGAGCCGACTGCACGGGGTCGCGCTGCTCGACGCCGGAATTCCCGGTATCACCATGCCGGAGGCGATCCCCCTCGACCCGACTCTGGCGTTCAAGACCTGGCACTTCGCGTTCCACGTGGTGCCCGATCTTCCCGAGACGCTGATAGCTGGGCGCGAGCGGGAGTACATCAGCTGGTTCCTGAAGACCAAGTCCCTCGCGCCCGACGCGTTCGAGGAAGCAGAGCTCGACCACTACGGCGCGGCCCTCGCCGTCGATGGCGGCCTGCGCGCCGGCCTCGCCTACTACCGCGACGCCGCCGAGTCCGCGCGCAAGAACCGCGCGGCACTCGAGCAGCGGCGACTGACCGCGCCCGTCCTCGGAATCTCCAGCAGCCACGGCTCGATCCCGGATATGGCGGCCTCCATCAGCCCGTGGGCCGAGAACGTGACCGGCGTCATCGTGCCCGACGCCGGTCACTACATCCCCGAGGAGCAGCCCGAGGCCGTCGCCGCCGCCCTCACCGACTTCTTCAGCGGCCGTTAGTGCTCTAGCAGGAGGGCGATCCCCATTGCCGTCGGGGGCCCGTCAGTTACGGGCCCGCCCCGCGCGCCTACAGACGTGCCGTGAACCGCCCGTCGCCCCGCTTGTGCAGCCAGCCCCGGACGCCGAGCTTGGTCATCTTCGCCCGCAAAGGTTCCAGCTTGCCGTGTACCGAGGCGTCCAGCCCCAACCGCTCGCCGACCGCCCTGACCTGCACCGGGCCGTCTACCTCCCGCACGATCGCCAGGATCTTGCGGTAGTCGCCGGGCAGCCCGCCCTCGTCGGCCGCGTCGCCGCGGTGCGGAATGAGCAGGACTGCCCGCCCGGCCACCTTCGCCGATGCCGCAGCGACAGCCCGGCGTCGGCCCGGGCCTGCTCGGCCAGGCGGTTTCAACACTCCGCTCCGCGATCGCCAGTTCGTGCCGCTCGGCCTGCCTCCTGGAGTTGCTTGCCCAACTTTTCTGCGAAAGCGTCCAGTTCGCTCCGGCGAGCGGTGATCCGCTGCCGCTCCTGCATCCCCCGCGCCCTCCCGCGTTCTCACGGCGTGCCGACCTGCTGACGAATCGTAGGCGGGAGCCGGTCGTGGGCGCAGCCGAACCCGGCATCCCGCCAGAGCCGGACCTGCCCGATGATCTACGCCATGGTCATCGGCCGCCGACCGCCACGAGTACCCAACTCGCCATTCACACCAGGCCCGTGACCTGCGACTTCACGATGCACACCGCTCAACGGCAAACCGGGCAAACCGTCCGCGGCGACGCATACACGCGCGATCAATTCATCTCGCTGGCTGAGAACGCATCAGCCCTACACCCGCCAGCAGCTTGCCTCGCTGCTCTTCCCAGCCTCGAGTCCTCAGCGGCTTCCACTCGGTGATCGCCTCATCGGTGCGCCCGTAATGTCCCCGTTGGTGGCGTTGAGTCGTCGCGTGACATTGCGGAAGCTCTGGGTCCCACAGGCCAGGGGTTGCTCTCCTTCCTGGTCTCGGGGCGGTGGCCGGCCGTCAGGTGGTGGCCGGGAGCTGGGTGAACCGCTTCCAGCCCGAGGGTCTTGAGGCACCGAAACGCCCTTGGTGGCGGAGTGGTATGGCGACTGTTGGCTTCCGCTGAAGGCGTCCCGCGCAGGGTGCGCGGCATAAGGCTTACCGGCTCCGAGGGAAGTCGCAATTCCTTCGCGCCCGGGTGTAGCTGGCGTCGCCCGCCACGTTGCTGATGCCGTACACGCTGACCAGGCTGAGACAGGCGGCGGCAGTCTTGGACTTCGTGGTCCCAGGATCGAGCGCGGTCGAGTCTGCGGCCGTGCCCGCAGTACCTGCTGAGTTCACGGTCAAGTCGAGGCAGCTCTGGGACGGGTCGTCTCCCTGCGGGTTCCCGCCAACAGCAGCGGTGTCGAGGAAGTCAACGGCGTCCACGCAGTCCAGCGGCATGTCGACCTTTGTGAATCTGGCCGACTTCAGGATGGCGTCGATCTCGGCGGTTCGCTTGGGCTCCAAGGTCCCGTAGTCGTACAGCACGTAATGGGAAGAAGGAAGGAACCATACGCGGTGGACGGCGGTGCGCGTGTGGTTGTGGTCCGGCAAGATGTCGGTGCGGACGGTCCACGCCTGGGCTTGTCCGCCTGCCACCGGGAGCTGCTGCATCCCGCTGGCGTGTGTGACGGTCTGCTCACGAACCTCCTGGTCGAACTGGTACGTTCCGCCAGCGGATGGGTTTGGGCCGCCTGTGGTGAAGCGGATGCCGAACATACCGAAGTTGTCGTTCCAGGTGCCGTTGGAGCCTCCCTTGATGCTGGTCATCCCAGGTGCCCACTCGACGGCCAGGCCTCCGGTGTCGCTGCCGTCGTGAGGGACCAGGTCCGTTGCATACCGGCTGTCCATGCCGTCGTCGAAGTTCAGGCTGTCCTGCGGCACCTGGTTCGTGTCCCAAGAAGCGGGGAGCGTGAACTGCAGGCCGCCGAGCACAGTGACAGGCGTCGCTGTGGGAGTGGGAGTGGCAGTCGTCGGGGTGTCCGTGGGGGAAGGGTTGCTAATGGAGGGGGCGAAGGTGGTGGGAGCGGCGCTTGTTGTTGTTTGATGGGTGCCGGCTGCGGCCGGAGGCTGTGCGGTTGAGTGGGTTGGTCGCCCGAGGGTGTAGGCCACGCTGCCGGTGAGGGTGACAGCAGCGGCAGCCCCCGCAGCAACAAGGACCCTTCGGCGCCTGTGAGGCCGGGGCTTCTGGTTCCGGGTCTCACGCTGTTCCGCCTGCTGCTCGACTTGCCTGGCGAGGATGTCGTAAATAGCCGCCGTGGCGGCCTCTACGGATTGGGCCGCAGGTTCGCAGTCGGCGCCGCCGGCCTGCTCGTACTCCTTGCGGGCGGCAGCCAGCGCAGCGGAGGCGCCACCGAGAGCGGCACGCGCGGCGGATATGTCATCGCCAGCCGGCTCGGTCCGTGCCAGTGTCTCCCGGAGGCGGGACAGGGTGACTGTGGCCTCGTCGAGGAACTCTCGTGCTGCCGGTCCACTGCGCCAGCCCGTACCCCTTGTAAAGGGGATAGTTCTCGCGAGGTCGATCCCGGAGGCGGAGATCGTCCAGGGCAGATTGTGTGCCGGTGTCGCTTCCTCGGGCGTGGCAGGCGAGGCCCGGCGCGTGTATGCGACCGTGGGAAGGACCACGGTGCCCGAGGGGCCAAGCAGGCCTGCGGTTTGCTGAGCCAGCTGCGCGGCGGTGGGCCGAGTGTCCGGGTCCTTGTGAAGAGCTCGGGACACCAGAGGCCTGAGGCCGTCGGGGACAGACCGCAGGTCCGGTTCCGCGTGGATGATGCGGTGCTCGATGGCGGTGGGCAGCCCGAACGGATGACTGCCAGCCGCGGCGTAGGCCACCAGGATGCCCCAGGCAAAGATGTCGCACGCCGGCGTTATCTCGCCGCGCGTCAGTTGCTCGGGCGCCATCCAGCCGTGACTTCCGGACCGAGGCACGGACGTGCGGGTGAAGGCTGTGACGTCGACGTGGCCGGCAATGCCGAAGTCGAGGACGCGCGGTCCGTCCGCCGCGAGAATGACGTTGGCGTGCTTGAGGTCCCGATGGGTGACGCCAGCTGCGTGGATGTAGGCAAGCGCGAGGGCAACGGCGGCAGCGAAGGTGAGGAGATTCTGACCCCGGAGCGATCCGTGGGAATGTACGTGCTGCTGCAGCGTTTCACCCGGCACGTACGGCATCGCGAGCCAGGGGATCTCAGCTTCGGTATCCGCGTCCACCAGCGGCACCAGGTAGGGACCCGACACCCTGCGAAGGACCTCGACTTCACGTATGAAGCGCTGCCGGTAGTGACGGTCGTTGGCGTAGTCCGGGCTGAGGACCTTGACCGCGGACGGCTTCCCGGTCGCGGGGTGGTACGCGAAGTAGACCGTCCCCATGCCTCCGGCGCCGATGCGGTGAAGTGGTCTGTACGGACCTATGCTCGGGGGCAGCGTCACGGAGAACTCCCTGTTGTCAACCTACTGCTCGAGGGGCCCGCCGACAGCAGGCGGGGAGCACCGGAATGTTATAGCTGAGACCCGTGACATTTCGGGGTGACTCCGGGTCCTTCATGCTCAAGGAGACTTGCCAGGCGCGACGTTGGGCTGGAGATGCCCTCTGGTCGTTCCGCACGCCCGCCGTAGGCGCGGCTATACACCGATCTACGTGCCCGGGTCGCGTTGACAGCTTCCGGATTGCGGGCCCTGGCCCGGGTTTTCGCGATGCGCTTCACCGTGCGCTCGTCGAGGGCGGCCAGAGTACGGTGCGTGTGGAGTCGGAGGCGGATTACGGCCCTGTAGGCCTCGGGCCAGTACTTTCGTCCTTCCTGCCCGCCTCGATGGGGGCGTGGCGCCGCCGTTGAAGCTCATCGCGTTCAACGTCCGGGATCGTCATCGACTCGGCGAGCACGGCGGCTAGCGCGCCCACTTGAGTGTGGTCGATGTCAGCGTGGAAGAGCCACCGGATGTTCTCGTCGCGCGTGATGAGGTCGATCACCAAGCGCGCGCTTTTGTCCTGCGTGGTCGCTGCTCGAACGTATCGCACCCGGTCAGTCGGGATGACTTGACGGATCTCACCTTGCTCAAGGAACGCGTTCGTCTTGGCCGTGATGATGCGGCGATCCGTGACGGCGATCAGTGTTTTTGCCGCGGCCTCGTCCCACGCTGCCGCCAACTTCTCCATCGCTCCGCCGAGGACCGCGGAAATCGGATCCAGGGCATCGGGCTGATCGGGGAAGCCGAGGACACGTAGCGTCTCACCGTCCTCGAGGAACCACCGCAGGATGCGCAGGTACGGCTCGATAGCCACCGATTCCGGTGCGCAGACGACGCCCGGAGCCTCGAGTGGAGGGGCCGGCGGATGGAGGGCATCGGCAAGAGGCTCGATCGCCTCCAGAAGACGGGCGGAGATCTGGCGGGCTGCGTTCGAGTCCCGGCGCTTCCAGGGCAGTGGCAGTGTGTCGCGTCCGGGCAGCTCGGCGATGATTCGTAGCTCCCGCGTCAGCGAGTCGACCAGGCTCGTCGCCTCGGCAAGAGCGGAACCGAGCTCTTCGCCAGTGTCGCGCGCAATGATGTCGAAGAGCCGCGCCTCGCCGACGTCATCGGGGCCAGCGGCCCTCGCCCGCGCGGCGTGGAGCGCCTGATACCCGGTCCATGCCTTCAGGGAAGACAGCAGGGCGTTGGCATCGAAGAAGATCGCCGCAGCGTTCGTCTGGAGATACTCACGGCCGCCATGCAGGCCGAGTTCATGGATCTGCCCGATGTGGTCGCGAACGTTCAGCCGGTACAGCTCAAGCTGCTTAACCAGGTTCGCCTCCTTGTCCGCGACCTTGTGCCACAAGGTGGTGGGGACCGATCCGACCTCTCGCGCGTGGTCGACCGCGCGGTCGACGGTGGCGACGAGGCCCGTCAGTTCGGCCCACTGCTCGTTGCGGATGGTTGTGAGTACCTGGCTCGTCAGCGCGATGTTGGTCCTGACAAGGCCCGTGACCTCACTCAGCTGCATCTGAAGGCCGATCATGGCCAGCGCTGGCCCGATCGCAGCCGCGGTCTGCGCCGCGCTCACCGCAGTCAAGGGGAGGAAGCGGGCCTGAGCGACAATCTTGCCGTTGGCGAACACTGCTCCGAGGTTCGCGCCATCCTTGACGGCGAGGGTTGCGCCGGCCCTCAGTAGGGCCTGTGTCGCGTCGCTGATCCTGTAGAGCCCCTGCACGCTGGCGAATGCGTTTCCGAGGTTGCCGGCCACGGTCGCGGTGTTTCCGATCGAGGCGAGGACTGTGGAGATCTGCTTGAGGTCTGCCGCTGGGACGAGCCCGAAGTCGATCAGATCGGGCTTGATTTCCGCCGGGACCTCACCGAAGACGACAGCAACCCCTGGGAGCACCTCCGCTAGGACCGTCGATGCGGTTATTGGGTCGATGCCCGGGTTGGGTGTCGAATCGTCCACAACAGATGAGTCGGCGGTATTACTCTGGCCGTTCTCCTCAGGCTCGACGATCTCCATCGAGTCCGAAGGGTCCTGCATGCGATCTCCTCCCCACGAGGGCCCACACCGGCCAGACGTCGTCGGCGTTCCCTGCCGAAGTCTACGGCTCAACGCCCTGCGGTTCAGACCGAATCCACCGGACTGATCTCGGACTGACCAGTGAGCCCATGACGTCCGCCCCGTCGTATCTGGTGTCGTATCCACCGTCGCGTCCGTGTGCACGCTTGGATACGACATCCTCGTTCCACCCGAAAGTGCAGGCCAGGGGCTCTACGAGCCACCTGCGGGTGAGGGCGACTGTATATCGGTGCAGCAACGCATCCCGATCTCCAACAACTCGGCGGCCCGGCTGCCTCCTCGCACATGTCGACACGTCTGCCAACTCGCCTTGCTGCCAGCAACATCGTCGGTCACTTCCTTCAACTTCACACCCCATGCCTATGCCGGCGTCCCCCTGGAACCGGCCGCCCCGACCGAGAGGCGGTCCGAGGGCGATTGAAGGCGTCCCGGCCCAGGCCGCACCTTCAGGCCGATCCGCGCACACACTCGAATCCGCCCGTTCCAGGCGACTGATGTGCCTGCATTCTGGTCGTGCGTGCCGCAGGCCACGACGCCTTGCGTCGTACCGGCGGAATTTCCCCTGAAAAACGGTCGTGAATTCACGAGAATTCCAGCATTATCAAGCCGGAATCCCGCTTCAAGCGGGGTGCAGGTCGAGCTATATTTGAATTGTTCCCGGAGAGGCCGGGAAAGGAAATCCCTCGGATGGGCTCCTCTCGAAAACGGATGACGGGTGGAGTGTGTCCAGAGGGTGGTTATTTTCGAATTCGAATTAGCCGGTTCTCGGTCAAGCAGTGAAAGGAATTCGCCCGATGACGAGCCCTGCCGCGCCCGCCCCTGCCTCCACGCCCGCATCGTCCACCCCTGCGTCCGGCCAGGCGGACTCCGCGCCGCCCAGTGCACCCGCGACCCCGGCGGGGTCGCCGCCCGGCCCGATCGGGAAGGCCCGCCCCGGCGAGCTACGGGCGAGGATCGCCAAGATCCTCGCCGCCAGCCCGGGCACTGGGTTCACGGTGACGGAGCTGGCGAGGATGCTGGGGCATTCGGGCGGGGCGGTCGGCAACGCGTGCGAGACGCTGGTGTGCCGGGGCGAAGCGGACCGGTCGGGCGCCAAACCCCGCACCTACCGGGCGACTTCCATGACGGGCGCCGCAGCCCAGAGGGTCCCGGGACCCGCGCCCGAGCCGAGCCCGACTGTCTCGGTGCCGCACCAGTCGGCCGGGCAGGCACCAACGGCCCCGTCGCCGGGCGGGCGGCCGGAGCCGATCACCCGGCCGAACGGGCAGAAGTACCACCCCAGGGCGCTGGCGCAGCTACCGGATGTCGAGGCGCTGCGCAGGCTGCGCCAGGCGCAGGTGCCGGTGTTGTTGTACGGGCCGCCGGGGACGGGGAAGACGTCGCTGATCGAGGCGGCGTTCCCGGACCTGATCACGGTGGCCGGGGACGGTGACACCACGGTCGGTGACCTGATCGGCGAGTACACCCAGGACTCAAGCGGCGGCTACGAGTTCATCTACGGTCCCCTCGTCACCGCCATGCAGGAGGGCCGCGCCCTCCTCCTGGATGACGCCACCCTGATCTCCCCGAAGGTATTGGCCGCCCTGTACCCGGCGATGGACGGGCGCAGGCAGATCCAGGTCAAGGCGCACAAGGGCGAGACGATCAGCGCCGCCGACGGCTTCTACGTGATCGCCGGACACAACCCGGGCGTGCACGGCGCGGTCCTCACCGAAGCCCTCGCCTCGCGGTTCAGCGTGCAGATCCGGGTCGGCTCGGACTACGACCTGGCCGCCGCCTTGAAGATCAACCGCACGGCGGTGCGCATCGCCCGCCACCTCGCCGCCAGCCAGCAGGCCGGAGACGTCGGATGGGCCCCGCAACTGCGGGAGCTGATCGCCTTCCAGAAGATCGCCGACGTACTCGGCACCGAGGCCGCCTTCGCCAACCTGGTCGGCATCGCGCCCCTGGAGGACCGCGACACGGTCGCCGAGATCGTCACCAAGGCCATCGGCCGCCCGGTCACCGCCCTGGCCCTGGGCCGCCAGCTCTAACACACCCGCCCAGCGGGCCGGGAACACACCCGGCCCCCGGCCAGCCCACCACCCGCCAGCCTCCTCCCGGAAAGGGCCCGATCACCCATGCCTGCACCCGCCCACCTCCTGCCCGCACCCCCCGCGTTGACCGACCTGGAATGCGACCTCGCCCGCTGGGCGGACGACGGCGGCCCCCTCCACGAGCCGCGCCCGCGCCCGCAGGCCGCGCAGTGGCTGCGGATCTCCGCCGCCCTGGGGGAGCGACTTCCGGAACTGGCCGGACGCGAGGACGTGATCGTCACCTGCGAGCCCGGCACCCGCTCCGGCGCCCCGGCCGCCTTCTACCCCGCCCTCGCCCAACTGGAGATCGACGCAGGCCTGTTCGCCCCGCACAACCCCGCCACCATCCACCCCACCCGGGTCGGCGACGAACTGCGCTACCCGGCCGCCTGGGGAGCCTTCACCCACGAGGCCGCCCACGCCGCCCACAGCCGCTGGAGCACACCAGCCGCGCTACGCGGCACGGCACTTGATGCGGCAGCCCAGCTCCTGGAAGAGGCACGCGTGGAGAAGGCACACCTGGCCCGCCGCCCCGGCGACCGGAGCTTCCTGAGGGCCGCAGTCCAGAGCCTGGTCCTGCCGGACTTCACGAGCCAGACACCCACCGACCCCTGGCAGGCCGGGGCGGCGGCGGGACTGATCCTGGCCCGCCGCGACGCAGGCATCCTCGACCCAGACGAAACCCAGCCCCTCAACGAGGCACTGACCACCCTCCTCGGACCCGACCTGCTGAACACCCTCGCGCAGATCTGGACGGCCGCCCACGCCACCGCCGACGACGACACACAGGCGTTGATCAAGCACGCCGAGGCCTGGTGCCAGGCCCTCGGAGCCACCCCCGAGGCACCGGAGCCCGCCCCCGCTCCCACCGGATCCAGGGGCGAACTCGCCGACGTGGTCGGCAAGATCGCCGCAACAGTAGCGGCGAACGAAGCCGCCCAAGCAGCGGCCCGGGCCCGCGCCCATGCCGCCAGCAGCACCCGCGCCCGTGCCAAGGCAGCCCAGGCTGCCCACGCCCGGGAGGCGGCCGAGATCGCCAAGAAGGTCTTCACGCCCGGGGCACGGCCCTTCACCCCCGAGAGCCAGCGCAGCAGGGCCCGTTACGCCCCCTCCCCGGTGACCGGTACCCGCCCGCCCACCGCTGGGGAGAAGGCAGCGGCGGGACGGCTGGCGCGGGCGTTGCGGGCGGCGGCCTACCGGGAACGCGCCGTCACCGTCACCGCCTCGGCGGTCCCGCCCGGGCGGCTGAGCATGCGTGGCGCCCTGGCCCGGGACGCGCAGAAGGCGGCGGGCGCCCTCCCCACCGCCCAGCCCTGGATCCGCACCCAGCGCCGCCAAGGCCCCACCCCGCCCCTGCGGGTGGGTATCGCGGTCGACGTCTCCGGCTCGATGCACGCAGCCGCAGCCCCGATCGCCTCGGCCGCCTGGATCATCGCCAAGGCCGCCGCGCTGACCGACCCGGACTCGCGCACCGCAACCATCGCCTACCGCAGGGCCCTGACCGCGATCACCGCACCCGGCCGCACACCGGCCCGGGTGACCGAGTTCGACGCCGACGGCGGCGGCCACAGCCTCGCCGAGGCCGCCGACGCCCTGACCGCAGCCCTCGACCTCACCACACCCGGAGCGGGCCGCCTGCTGGTGATCGCCTCCGACGGCCGCTACCGCCCCGACGAGGCCACCCGCGCAACCGACCGCATCACCACCCTCCGCGCGGCCGGGTGCGCGGTGCTGTGGCTCGCCTTCGAACCCGACCCCCGCCCGCTGCCCGGCGCCACCCTCCTGGAGCTGACGGACCCGGCCCAGGCCGTCACCGCGATCGGCAAGGCCGCAACCACCGCCCTCGCCGCCACCAATCCCTGACCCCGAGTGGGTGCCGCCCCGGCCGGTCCGAGGCGGCACCCCCGATAACCGCCCACCACGACCGTGAAGGAGCAACACGCCCATGACATCACTGGCCGAACGCGCCCACGCCGCCGCCGTGTTCATCCGCCACAACACCGCCGTCAGCCCGCACGGCCGCTACCGGGGCGAGGAACACGCCCGCACCGCCGTACGGCTGGCCGCCGCCCTCGGCCTCGGCCTGGACCACATCACCACCGCTCCGGACTGGTTGCGTCGCCGCTCCACGCCGGGTGAGCCGGTCCTGGCCACCGCCACCTGCCCCGACACCGGCGAGCAGTACCTCTTCCTCGCCCGCTTCCCGATCTACGACGACGAAGCATTCGAACTCCTCGGCCCCTGCCCCGAATGCTCCGGCCAAGTCCCCCTCGCCTTGGTCCGGCACCTCGCCGACCTCGGCACATACCTGGCCCTCCCGCCGCTCAGGCCCGGTGACATCCCGGAGGTGGACACGGTGCCCGACACCTTCAGGGTCGACGAAGGCCATACCAGCACCTGCCGCTACGGCGAAGACCGCTGACCCCCCACCACCGCACCCTCAACAGGGAAGGGACCGCCAGCCATGACCGAACGCATCAGCCGCATCCGGGGCACCGCCGCCCGGACCCATGGGCTCTCGACGTCACCTGGCACGGACACCGATGCCAGGCGTTCTCCCGGGCACGAGGCTCTGCTCACGGCCCTCGGCGAGGACGGATACCAGTGCCTCCTCCGCGAGCGTCACGCACGCGGCACCGCGCTGGGCGAACTGGCCGACGTGGTCCTGACCACGGCCGCCGAAGCGGACCGGCTGCACGGCAAACTTCGCCGCCACGCCGCCCACGCCCGCGACCGCCTCGGTGACCTCTGCGACCCGCGCATGGACCCGGCCTTCGTCCCGGTCACCGGCCTACTCGCCAGCGTCGGCCACACCACTGACCTGCATGCCGCACGCTTCGCCCAGCAGATGAGCCAGCTGGCCCTCGTCTTGGGGAGCTACCAGGTCGCTGTACGGCATATCGGAAGCGTGACCGGCCGCAGTTGACCATGCGGGGCCCCCGATGCAGGGCCCAGGCCCACTCCTCCGCGATTTCCGCACCGCGGGCCGGCGACTGACACCGGCCCGCCTATTACGGAAGGACTCTTCACCATGCCCGCCTCCGGAGCCTCACAACACCGCCTGTTCGTGCATCAACTCCTTCGCCGCGCCTACGCGTTCCTCGCGGCCGTCGACGACGGGGAGGCCCCGCCGCTCGCCACGCTGCTGGTCCGTACGGTGGACCGCATGTCGGCCGAGGAGCGTGCCAACCTGGATGAGCCTGCAGTCGCCTGGGCCGTAGCCGAGGCCGCCGCAGAGGTGCTGGCTTGCACTCGCACTCCCATCCGACCTCATGACCCGAACTTGACGAGCTGCCTTCGGGCCCTCGACCAGTTGCCCCTTACGGCGCGCACGGGCCTGATCGCAGCGGCTGTGCGGCGCACCAGCCGCGGATGGGACAAAGCTGCGCCGCCCGACTCCGATGTCCCCGCGCTGGGCGGGAGCCAGGCTGCTCGGCACCGTGTGGCGGGCCACTGCCCATGTCCGTGCAACGGCGGCGGCTTCTGTGGCGGGTGCGGGCACGCTGGTTGCGGAGGACGACGACGCTCCCTCCGGTGACATGCCCATAGCCGGCCGGGGGCAGGCGCGAGGCCGCCGCGTTTGCCCGCCATAGGGGTGATATGTCTCGCCGCCCCGTCCCGACGCACGAAAACGCCCGGCTGGGCAGCATATGAAACGCATCATGAGTGTGGGCGCCGTCATGGCCATGGCATCTGTTCTGTCGGCAGCGGGGCCGGCGGCCGCCTCGACCAGCGCCTGTACGCACCACTGGTCGGGTCCCCAGGTCTGTATTCGACTGGATGGCCGCAACACGTGGAACCGGGTCACGGCCATCTGGACCAATCCGCCTGGAGCCGTGCAGACGAGGAGCGTGCGGCTCACTCTGGACGGCCAGCAACTCGGCCGGGCGGAGACTGCCCGACGGGTGGGCAAGACATTGAGTTACACATGGTCGGCCTTTGATACCGGCACCGACACGAAGGTCTGCGTGCAGTTCGCGAAGATCAACCGAGTGGCCTGTGACACGACCAAGTACAGCGGTGTCCCTGGCCCCGTGTAGGAGTCCCGCCAGCCAGAACCTCAGCGCGCCAACGGGGCCGATGGCCCCAACGTGGCCTGCGAGGTGTGCGGACTGGCAGTGGCGAGCCGGGCTCGACGACTGCTCACTGACAAGCTGCACGGCTCCCCCTAACCACCGTGCGCCCCGTCGACGGCGCCGACGACGCACCGTTTCCTGGGAGGAGCTGACGGCAGAGGGAAGCGTACGCCGCAGGTCGAGCCGATCGCCGCATGGGGATTACGGCGCGGATCAAGACGACTGGTTGTCATGGAGCCCGCGAGGCGGGAGCCAGCCGGGCACTCGGTAACACCACTGGCAAGTGCGGCGACTGTGCGATGTGCTCGATTCAAGGTAGCCGTGGGCGCACTGGTCGGCGTGAAGATGGCGCCGAGTCCACTGCTCAGCCTGCGCCCAGCCCGTCGCGGCCGGGCCCGTCGCCGGAAGCCCCCCGCAAGGGCCGGCTGTGGCGGCAGGCGGTGCAGCCTGACCTCGTCAGCCTTCGTCCGTCTCGCCGAGGCGCACGTCAGGCAGGCGGGAAGCCGAGGAATTGCCGCTGGTCATCATCGCGGTAGCTGCCAGGATCTTCATCCATGGCTTCGTGTCGGGGTCGGCCATGGTCCTGGCGAGAGCGTCGGAGCGCACTATGCGCGCCACCAGCTCGTCTTGGGCGCTGGCCGGGTCGACCACAAGGTTCCAGGTCAACTGGTCGTGGACCTGGGCGAACTTGGCGTCGGTGAGGCGGTCGAAGGTGGAGTGGCGGAGCACTGTCAGGCGAGGGTCGTCGCTGTGCGCCGCGAATAGGATCCGCGTCTCCAAGGTGCAGGCCACCGTCCTGATGGTGGGCTCCGATATAGCGAGGCCAGCGATGAGCCATCGGACTGTTGCCATGCACCAGACGTGCTCGCCGACACGGTAGGAGTCCACGTTGCTGATCGCCATGGCGTGTGCATTCAACGTCGGGCCAACCCAGCCGAACGCGCGTACCGGAAGAGCCTCTGAGTCTGGTCCGGACGGCGTGCATGGGAATCCACTGGTACCAAAGGTACTGAGCCAAACCTCGGGTTGGTTGCCGCCGCCCATGGTGTGCGCCAAACGGATCACGGCTCCAAGGGCGGGCTCCGCCTTCAAAGCGTGCTGGATGATGTCCTGGTCGACCGTCGTGGGTTTCGTGAACCGATCGATGACTTCACCCAGACCGGTCAGGTGGACGAACCGCTCTGCGAGATCAACGACGTCAGCGCGCATCGGCTCCGCATAGCTGGTGCCGTTACCGAAGTCGCGGGTGTTGTCGCTGACGAAGTAGACCGTTTCGTCCGGGTGCGTCTTGGCGTATTCAACGGCTGACAGCCAGATCGCCGCGTCTCGTGCTCCGGTTTTCTTCCCGTCGTCCTTGCAAGGAGCTAACCCGTTCGCCTCGCGGAACGCTGCCTCATGCAGTGCCATCTCGCTGGTAGGAATGACATCGGCCACGCGTGACCCGGCGCGCGTCGGCAGGCACCGCCATATCAGCCGGTCACTGGGTCAACTTGCCAAGGGACCAGGCCAGTTGAGTACGCGTACTCATGCCACGCCCTCTCTCGCGTACCCATGATCGATCTCCGGATCAGGCTCGCGGAGGGGACGGCTGAGAAGATGGCATCGGTACGAGCTGGAGGGGATCTGAGATCCACCCATTGGCGCTCGTTCCTGAGAACCCGTGTGGCCAGGTCGTCGGCGGTCGGAGCCGGGATCGGGACCGCTTGGATTGCGCTTGCCGCCGCGCTTTCCGCATGGCCCTTGGACGGACTCCTCCCGTGCGGTCAGCAAGAGTGGGGCTGCCTGGGGTTGGCGCTTCTGCTAGTCAGAGCGGCAGCGGTGGTGGGCTTCCTGACGAGCTGGCTGCTGCTGCGCTTGGCGGGTGTCCGGCCGGCCTGGCGTGTTGCTGTGCTCACCAGCTTGCTCTTCTGGTTCGGGATCGAGCTGAGCGAGCGGGCGCTCGCCGGAAGCTTCCCGACAGTGGTTCTCCCGCTGGCCTCGGCCGCCCTGTTCGCACTGGCCACTGTCCTGACCGCGCCCCGTCCCGTGTTCTGGCGGCCTCGGATCGTGCTGCTTATTGGTCTTGCTCTGTTGTGGCCGCTTTCGGGGCTCGTGGGTGCCCACCGCACTGAAGCAAGCAAGCGCAGTGAGCTCGTGGATGCGGGGGTCCCCCTGCTTGCGCCCGACGTCACCGGTTACCGCCTCGACCATCCATGGGCCACTCGGTACGGTCATGAGTTCGTCTACCGCCTGTGGCCCGAGCGGACCGGCGTCGACGCCAACGATCCGAATGACTGGGCCGTCCATGTGACCGTGGCACCGTTGGAGTCCGGCTTCCATCCACCCGTCTGCGAGGCACAAGGCGATAGCGGCCCCCTGTACCACATGCCGTGCGAGCTGGTGGCCCCGAACACCTGGCGCACCGTTAGGCAGCACGCGGTCTTCTACTTCGTGCGCCGGAAGGGTGCCATGACCGTGCTCGCTTCGTACGGAACACATATCACTGATGGCGAACTGCGCGCCCTGGCGTCCACAGTGGCCGTAAGAGAGCCGGGCTTCTTCCTCCGATGAATCGATGACCGGTGGTCTTGCGCGCAAGCCTCCTCCCTTCAGGGCGGGTGAGCGCATCCTTGTGCGCAGGTCGTCAGCTTCGGCATCTTGTGTGGTCGAGCGCCGACGCCGGTGGCCCGGGCGGCGGACAGGCCCTGGAGGGTGGCGCTGGCGATGTTGCCGGCGGTTTCCACCATCGTGGCGTTGCTGCTGATCCCGGCGAACAGTGCGGTTGCCTGAAGCCAGGCGCCGCTGCCGATGCCGGTGACCCCGGCGCCCCGCCGACGGAGGCGACGGCGATCTCGGCCGCCCAGACGGCCACGATCCGCTTGTCTGCTGCTGGACGGGCTTGCTCGCCAGTCGTCGATCAGGCGGCGGCCTTCGGGAGATAGCAAGCCGTCGCATTCCGCGCAGCGGACGCGGCAGACCGAGAACGCGGCCGGAAGCCGTCCTGGTGGATCGCCTGTATACGAGAAGGCCCCTACTGACGTGCAACCGGGGCATGGACGCGTTCAAGAAAGTTGACGCGTACTTCACAGCGGACGACGAACCGTCCTCGATCAGCGACTGGCAGGCCGACAACGGCAACCTCTCCGCTGACATCGCCCAGCTCGCCACCGACGGCCTCGGTGTCGGCGGCCCCGACGACGCTACGTACCGGCGGAGGGTTCGGACCGACGCCAGCAAGTTCCCTCACGACTTCCAGGTTGCCGAGGCCGATGTCGACGAGGTCGCTGCAGGTAAGTCGCTGCGACGTCTGGGTGGCGTTGCGTCGTCCGGCCGTCGATGGTCCTCGACGCTGCCGGGCCTCCGATAGGCCCCGGCTCTTCACGTTTTGACCAACAACGCCACCCGTTCCCCGAGCAGCTGCCACTGTGTCCGCACACACCAGCCGCACACCAAGGGGGGGGCTCGTGCGCCATATCGTCCTGCTCGTTCCCGTCATCCTGCTCGCCGCCGCGTGCACCAGCGGCAAGCCCGTGCCGGCCGGGAAGCCGGCCGCATCCCCTTCGGCCTCGTCCTCGGCGAGCGCCCCGAAGACGGCTGCGCCCAGCACTTCCCCCTCCAACCGGCCAAACAGTTGGTGCGCGAAACATCCGGACGACGGCTGGTGTCACTGGAACCCGACCGACACCTGGACGCCGCCTGTCCCGACAGGCAGCGAGTGGAGCTCCTACTTCTCCAGCGCGCTGGACGACACCTGGAAGCAGATGTGCGAGGAGAAGAATCCGGCCTCGGCGTGCGAGGCGACTCCTAGCCGATGACCGCCACAGCGCATGGGCGCAGACGGTCTAAGACGTCGTCTCATTTGGTGTTCTGGGTAGTCTGCACCGTGTGGTGATGGTCGAGCGCATGGTGCCGGACGAGTTGTGGGAACTGTTCCAGCGGG